>NZ_RAWF01000019.1:0-55718 GCF_003612075.1 Corallococcus sp. CA041A | reverse complement strand
CCCACGGCCCCGCGAGCCCCGCCACGCGCTGGACCACCGGCAGCGCGCGGGCGAGCAGCGGACCCGCGCGGCGCAGCGCCGCGGCCCCCAGCTGGCCCGCCCGTCGCACTCCCCGGGCGATGCCGCGCGCGGCGCTGCGGATGCGCCGGGTGATGCGGCCGAGGAAGGCCTCGGCGTCATCCGCGTCCATGGACTCCAGCACGAAGGGGTTGAGCGTCCGCGCGAGCGTCACCGCGGCGGGGCCGGACACGAGGCGGTTGCTGGTGGCCGGCATGAACAGACCGCTGGCCGGGCTCGCCTCGAACCCGTCGAAGCCGTCCTCCTCCAGGAAGGCGTCCTCCGCTTCGGCCGCGGCGAACAGCTCCTCGAAGCCGTCATCCTCGAAGCCCGAGGGCTCGAAACCTGACGGCTCGAAGCCCGACGGCTCGAAGGGGTCCGCCTCGAAGCCCTCCGCCTCGAAGCCCTCCAGGTCGCTGAACTCGTCCGCCAGGTCCTCCAACTCCTGGAGGGCATCCGGTCCATCCCAGGCGTCCATGGCGTCGAGGGACTCCACATCGGACATGTACTCAGCGCTGGTCATCGCTTCCCCCTCGCAGGTGAGACCTCCACCCTTCACGGGCCGCAAGTTGGAGAAGGGACGCGGAGAGTGACAGTCACTCGTTTGAGCTAGTGCTGTCGGAATCCCGCGCGCGATGACCCTGGGAGAATCTGGACGCCGTCGAAGCCCGGCAGGGCGACGGAGGTCCGGGTGCGCCCGGCATGGAGGCCGGGCGCACGGTTCAACTCACCGGCTCAGTTCTTCACGCACGCGGCCTGGCCACCCGCGTCCTTGTACGTCTTCACGCGCTTCACCAGGTTGCCGCCGTCCGTCTCCGGCGTGGTCTGCTCGTTGTTGCCCGCGCCGAACAACATGCCCACGCCGCCCGCGGCGGCCACTTCGCCCGGGTGGGTGAGGAAGTAGTCCACGCGGTTGTCGCGCCACTGCTTGCCGCTGTTGGGCAGGGACATGTTGCCCACCGGCAGCTGCCACCAGATGTGCGGCTTGCCCAGCCGCGTGGAGACGGCCTTCGCCCAGGTGAAGGCCTGGTGGAAGTGCGGCAGCTTGCGGTTCTCCGGATCCCACCAGGCCGCGCTGCCCGTCGTCTTCTCGTACCAGCCCGCGTCGCGGTCGGACGCCTCCACCGTGACGAAGTCCGTGTCGCCCGCGCCCACGGACAGGAGGAAGTCCGCGACCTTGTTCGCCTCGCCCGCCACGTCGAACGACGCATCCGTATTCTGGGACACGTCCGTCTTCGTCGCCCACGCGCTCGCGTGCAGGCCCACCTTCGCGTTGGGCGCGTACTTGCGCACCATGGCGATCATGCACTTGCCCAGGCCCGCCCCGTTGTTCTCCTGGCTGCCGCAGTCCGTGGGGTTCGCCGCCTTCACCGCGGCCGGCGTGGACTGCGCCTTGCCGTCCTTGGGGAAGAACTGGAGATAGGCCCACATGTCCGGCTCGATTTGCAGCAGCGCCTTCTCCTGGCCCACCTGCTTCAGCAGGAAGCGCCAGTCCGCGAGGTAGCGCCCCAGGAACGCCGAATCGTTGAGCGCCTTCAGCTGCTGCTCGCCCTCCGTGTAGCCGCTGGCCTGGAAGGCCTCGTAGTAGGTGATGAAGGGAATCTGCCCGTTCGTCTGCGCGGCCTTGATGAAGTCGCGCACGTAGGCACCGGGCGGCTCCTGGTCGTACTGCCAGCAGCCCCACCACCCGCAGCCGCCACCGCTGTTGGAGCATGACGCGCCGTCGGACGTGCACCCGGACGCGCACGAGTTGCACGCGTCCTTCGAATCGAACAGGCCCGCCGCGATGTAGAGGTAGCGCACGTCGAAGGGCGCGGCCTTCGCGGTGTCGTCCTCCATCTGCGCGCCCACCAGCACCGTGCTCTTGCCCAGCGTGGTGAGGAACTTCGCGCCCAGGCACTCCGAGCCGTCGCCCGGCGTCACCCCGGGCCCATCCGTGCCCGGCCCGGGCTCACCACCCGGCTCACTCGAATCCGAACAGCCCGCCACGGCCAGCAGGCCCGCGGCGAGGAACGGCCAACACTTCCGACGAAACAGGGCAGGGGTCCGCATGATGTCCAGAACTCTACTCCGCCCCCGTCCTCCCATGCCCCTCACCGCTGGGAGCTTTTCCTAGCCTTGCATGGAAGTCTTGAGTCACGCTCGCCCCACCGGCCCACAGCCGGCCTTCCCCCTGAGGTGTGCGTGATGAAGCTCCGTTTGTGCGTGCTGCTGGTACCCGCGCTGCTGGCGGCCGGCTGCGGTCCCCTGGAGGAAACCCCCGAGCCGGTCATCGACGAGCTGACCGGGCAGGTGCTCCAGGAGGCGACGACGAAGTACGACATGCACCGCCTGCTGGAGGACTCGGACGTCACGGGTGGGGCGGGCATCACGCCGGCGCAGGTGCAGGCGTTCCTCCAGCAGCAGGGCTCGTACCTGGCGGGCTACACGGACCCGGCCTACGGCAAGACGGCGGCGACGCTCATCGTGGAGCGCTCACGCGCGAGCAACATCAGCCCGCTCTACATGCTGGCGCGCATCCAGGGCGAGTCCAGCCTCATCCAGAGCGGCACGTCCACCAACCTGAGCAAGGCCACGGGCTGTGGCTGTCCGGACGGCAGCGGCTGTGACGCGCAATACGTGGGCTTCGGCAAGCAGGTGGAGTGCGGTGCGAAGAAGATGCGCGGCTACCTCACCGACCTGGAGGCGGGCCGGGCCACCATCTCCGGCTGGAAGACGGGCGTGACGAAGTCCACGTCGGACCCGTGCTCGGTGAAGCCGGTGAACCACGCCACCGCGGCGCTCTACACGTACACGCCCTGGGTGGGCGCGTACGCCATCCAGTGCGGCCGCACCACGGTGGGCGGCTCGTCGCTGATGGCGTCCATCTACAACCGCTACAAGACGGCGTACGCGTGGACGCTCACCTCCGCGGAGGGCTGCTTCTCCGGCACGGTGGACGCCACGGTGCCGGAGGGCTCGTGCGTGCAGAGCTCGTCGGACGCGCTGTGGCGTCAGTGCTCGCAGGGCGTCTTCATTGGAGGCACCACCGCGAAGCCGTCCAACTGCAACGTGTCCTTCCCGTACTGCGCCTCCACGCGTCTGGGCCGCGGCGTGCCCCTTCGCACCTGCGTGCAGGTGAGCAGCACCCTCTGGCAGCAGTGCGGAGCGGAGGGGACGTGGCGGGACGCGCCGGGCGCGGGCTCCACGGGCGTGGGGCCCGTGGGCACGTGCTACGCGGCGTACTCGCTGTAGGGCGGTACACCGCCGCCCGGACGGGACGCCCTTGCGTCCGGGCAGTCAGTATTCCTTGGTCCAGATGAGGTCCAGGCCGCCGGAGCGCGCGTCGCCGTACATGCCTTCCAGGCTCCAGCGCGGGCTGAAGAGGTACTGGAAGCGCACGGCGTTGGCGTTCTCGCCCTTCTGGAGGTTGGCGCCCACGCGGCCGGTGTAGCCCACGTAGATTTTGTCCGTCACGTACGTGCCCACCTCCAGCTTGGTGCCGGCGATGCCGCTGTCACCCGCTTCGATGGAGAGCACGTCCAGGGGCAGCTTCGCGGCGATGGCCTTGCGCGCCTCGTTGGCGACGAACGAACCCACCACCGACGCGGCTTGCGCGCTCGCGTTCATGGACGCGCCGGAGCCGCGCTCCAGCGTGCGCCGGCCGGTGGCGAGCAGCGTGTAGATTTCAGACTCCGGCAGGGCCGGGTCGCTCGTCGTCTTCAGCGTCACTTCCTTGCCCTGGCCTCGCACGGTGACGAAGACGGTGACGTTCGCGTTGTCGTTGCGGTGCTCGGCGGTGACGTTGATGTACGGCATCATCACGGGGCCGGTGAAGCGCACCTGGCTGTCGCGCTGCACGTCGAAGCGGCGGCCCAGCACGTCCACGCGGCCCAGCAGCACCATCACCTCGCCGAACATGCGCGCCTCGTTGGCGTATTCGACGCGGAAGCCCTCGGACAGGCCCAACTGGACGTTGAGGTCCGTGCCGCGCACCCACAGGTTGCGAGGCGCGTTGATGTTCACCCAGAACTGACGCTGCGGGGGTCCCTCGTCCTCGCCTTCCTCCGCCAGGGCCTCCGCTTCCGCCTGTGACGTGGGGCCGCCCGCGCCGCCGCTGCCCAGCGTCGACTCCGGGTTGCCGGGCATGCCGGGCGAGTCCGGCGCGTTGCGCGGATTCTCCGCCTTCGGCGACGTGGCCACCTGCGTGGGTGCCTTCTCCTTCTTCTTGCGCTTGTCCACCGGCACGCCGTTGCGGACCATCACCACGTCCACGGGGCGCTCCAGGGGTTGCAGGTCCTTGCGCTTGGCCTCCGGCAGTTCGACGTGCGCCTCCGGGATGGACAGGTCGCTGATGTTCACCAGCCGCTCGGTGAGGCTGCCCTTCATGGACAGGTTCAGCGTCACGAGGGCCATGAGCTGGTCCTCCACCACGATGGGCAGGTTCTTGGTGTGGCCCTTGCCCTCCAGCACGAACTCGCCGCTCTTGCCCTGGCGGTTCGCGGTGGCCGTCAGCTCCAGCGTGCCGTTGCCGGACTTCGCGGTGAGCTTCTTGAGGTCGATGCGCTCCTGCGACGCGTTCAGCGCGAGCTGGATGTCGTGGTACTCGCCGAAGCCCTGCAGCCCCAGCCGGCCGTCCTTCCACTGCAGGTCGCCCTTGAAGGTCGGCGCGCCCACGGTGCCGCCCAGGTTCGCGTCCGCCTGCATGATGCCGCCCAGCGAGCGCACATACGGGGAGATGCCGGAGAGGAACGTCGGGTCGAAGCGGCGCGCGCGCAGCGACACCTCCACCGGCGCCCGCTCCGCCTTCTTCGCCGGCCCCTGCGCGGACTGGAACGCGGGCAGGGACAGGTCCAGGTCCATGGTGCCGCCCAGCAGCAGCGACCCGCCGCCGGGCGCGGTGAGCATCGCGTCGAAGAGGGACTTCGCCTGGGAGTAGGAGTAGTGCAGCCGAGCCTGGCCCAGCGCCGTCTGCGCGACGCCCAGACCCTGCATGCCCGCGTTCAGCTCCAGCTCCGGGGCCTCCGGCGTGCCACGCGCCACCAGCTCCATGGACAGCACGCCCTGCGGCCCGCGGTTGCCCTGCGCCGGCTCCACCGCCATGCCGGGAATCTCATTCAGGGGCACGGGCCCCACGCGTCCCTTCATGCGGAAGGGCACGCGGCTGACCACCTCGCGGTCCTGGAGCGCGGCCAGCGGCGCCATCACGCGCGCCTCCAGCGTGGCCAGCGGCCCATTGGGGCGCTGCACGTCCAGCGTCAGCTTCACGTCTTCGGTGCCCGCCAGCGCCAGCGCGGTGCCGTTGAGGGGCGGCAGGCCGTTGGCGGTGACGCCCTTGGCCTGCATCTCCACGCGGCCCTGCGGCGCGAGCGCGGAGCCACTCACGTCCGCCTTCAGCGTCACCGTGCCGCCCGGCTTGTCCACGCCCTCCGCGCCTTGGAGCAGCGTCAAGGGCAGCTCCGCCACCAGCGCCTCCAGGTGCAGCGGCGCCTCCAGCGCCTGCGCGGGCGTGGGCGGGTTCGCGATGACGCCGCCCAGCGTGAAGGGCGTCTTCACCAGGACGTAGGCCCGCGGCGCCACGCCCTTCACGTCCATCCGCGCGCTCAGCGTGGCGTCGTTCGCGTCGGAGTTCGCGTGCAGCTCGAAGCCCAGCGCCTTCGCGAAGAGGGCCTCCGGCCGGCCGGGGTAGCGCAGGTCCGCGCCCACCACCTTCAGGTCCAGGCGAGGGTCCTTCGCGGAGCCGTCCACCACCAGCGTGCCGGTGACCTGACCGGAAGGGCCGGGTGGCTGGTTCGCCAGCTTCAGCACCTCCGCGACGTCCAGCTTCTCCAGGTTCACCGTCAGGGACAGCGGCTCGTTGCGCCGGCGCAGCACACCCTGCACGGGCACGTCGAACTTCGAGGACACGCGCGCCGCGTTCAGCTCCGCGCCCAGCGTGCCGGTGGCGCGGTCCTTCACGTATCGCGCCTTCACCTGGAGCCCCAGGCCCTCGTAGCCGCGCGCCTTGCCGTCCGTCAGCGTGAGGTCCACGTCCGCGTCCGGCCGCGCCATCCGGCCCTTCGCCGCGACATGTCCGGACAGCGTGCCGCCCAGGCCCAGGTCCTCCGGCACCGCGATGCGCGGCAGCTTCGACAAGTCGAAGGCGCCCAGGTCGATGCGCGCGTCCACGCGCTCGCCGTCCTTCACCGCGGCGATCTTCAAGGTCTGCGGCCCCGACGCGAGAGCCAGCGGCGGTGCCAGCGCGATGCGCCCGCCACCGAAGGCCAGGTGCGTGGGCTGCTGGAGCGTCCACGTGGCCTCTGGCCAGGACAGCGAGAAGGCGCGCATGGCCAGCCCCTCGTTGTCCTCGTCCACCGTGCCCTCCACGCCCAGCGCGAGCTTCGCGTCGCCGTCCACGCGCACGCTGGCCTTCATCTCGCGGTTCTCGCCGGTGGTGAGCGCCAGGGACAGGTCGCGGAACGTCTTGCCCGCGGTCTTCAGCTCGCTCACCAGCACGGTGGCGTCGGTGGTGAGCGGACGGGTGACGTCCGGCACGCTCGCCTTCAGCGACAGGTCCTGGATGGCGATGTCGCCGTAGTTCAGCGCCACGAAGTTGCCGTCCGCCTTCACCCCCGGCGAGCGCGGCGGCCCCTTCACCTGGAGCTCCAGCGAACCGCTGCCGGACATGGGCGGCACGGTGCCGCCGGGCAGCAGCTTGTCGAGAGCCTGAGACAGGAGCTTCAGGTTGCCCGCGGACAGGCTGCCGCGAGCCTCCAGCGCCTTCGAGGTGCCTTCGCCAGACGCGACGAACGCCGCTCCCGGCATCATCACGCGCAGGTTGGCCACGTTGTAGCGGCCGTCCTTGGCGCTGGCCTTCATCTCGATGGGGCCCACCGACTGGCCCCGGAACTCGGACGGGGTCACCGTGAGGGCCACGTCGCCGTCCAGCGTCTCCACGCTGTCGCCACCGCCGTGCGCGATGAGGTCCGCGGCGATGTTGGTGGGGATGCCGTTCTCCATCAGCTCCGCCAGGTTGACCCCGCGCGCCTTCACGGTGGTCTCCGAGGTGCGGAACGTCTTGAGGTTCACGTCGCCCGTGAGGTCCAGCGTGGCCTTGCCCGCGGACGCGCCCAGCTGGGCCTTCGCGAGGTCGCCGTCCATGGACGCGGTGCCCTTCGCTTCAATGGGCACCACCAGCGGATACGCGGGCACGAAGGCCTTCACCGGCTCGGGCGGCACGGCCAGCCGGCGCAGCTCCACGGCCGCGGCTGTCTCACCAGTCTGCTTCGCACCCAGGTCCGCCTCGATGCCCGCGAGCCCCAGCTGCGCGTCCACCTGGCGCACCACGTCCTTGCCCTGTCCCTTCAACACCAGTCGCACCGGGCCCTTGAGCGGAAGGGTGAGGCCGCCGGTGGCTTGCAGGTCCGCCGCGAAGTCCATGTCCGCCAGCGCGTAGTGGCCTTCGCCCTTCGCGCCGAGCTCCTCCAGGCGAACCTGTCGCTCGCCGCCGTCGGGCAGCTCCTGCCGGAAGTCCACGTAGCCGTGGCTCAGCTCGAAGTCCTTGAGGTGGATGCGCAGGGCGCTCTTGCTCTCAGTGGGCGGCTCCTCGGGCTTGGGCTCCCGGGGCTCCAGCGCGCGCATCAGGTTGAGGCCGCGCTCGTCCTGCACCAGGTACAGGCGGGGCGTCTCGATGCGGACCTTGGTCAGGTCCACCTTCTGGCCCAGCAGCGGCGACAGGTTCAGCCGCGCCTCCACGCGGGCGATCTCCGCCGCCAGGTCACCTTCCGGCGTGTAGAGCTTGATGCCGGTGAGGACCGCGCCGTTGAGGTCCAGGTCGAACCCGCCCAGCTCCAGCCGGCCGGCGAACTGCTTGTTCGCCAGGTCCACGCCAAAGCGGGCGATGCGGGCGGAACCCCCGGGACTGGTGGCGTACACGAGCACGCCCGCCACCAGCAGGACGATGAGTCCCAGGAAGCCGAGCAGGCCCCACAGCAGCCGCCGTCCCCAGCGCTTGCGCCGGTGGGGCGGGGCGGTGGAGGCGGGGGTCGTGGGTTCGCTCAAAACGCCTCTCCGATGGAGATATGGACCGCGCAGAGCCCTTCCGGGGCACCCGCGTACGCTGCCTCGGCGGACGTCGAGGTCTTGTCGAACTTGCGTCCGAAGCCCAGGCATCCACCAGAGGACGGATAGATGTATCCGGGATCGCTGACGGGCAATCCCCGCCCGATGTTCAAGCGCCTGGCGATGTCCAGTCGGATGGGGCCCACCACTGTCAGGTAGCGCAGGCCGGCGCCCAGCGCGTGGTAGTGCTCGGGACCGAACAGCTTGGGGGCGTTCTTGCCGAACAGCGCCTCCGTGCCCACGAGGCCGGAGTCATAGAAGATGGCGAGCATCAGGCTGTCCGTGAGCATGTAGCGCAGCTCCACGGCGCTCTCGAAGAGGCTGTTGCCGCCCACGGGCACCGTGTCCCAGGAATCCAGGATGGGGTTGCCGTTCGCGTCCAACAGGACGTTGCCGTCGTCGTCCTTCTTGTAGGTGGGCGCCAGCGGCGTCATGGGGGACAGCCGCTGGCCGTTGAAGCCGCGCATCGCGGTGGCGCCGCCGGAGAAGAAGCGGGTGACGATGGAGCTCTGGCCGCCGCCCGCCGGGTCCAGCGTGCCCGCGCGCAGCTTCACCGCGAGCGTCAGGTCCTTCTTGTCTCCAAGGGAGTGGTAGTAGCGCAGGTCCGGCAACAGCCGGACGTAGTCGTACTGCCCGAAGAAGGGGCCGCCGCCCTTCTGGATGGAGAAGCCCAGGTAGTAGCCGTCGCGCGGCTCGGTGCGGTCGTCGCGCCGGTCCCAGGCGAACGCTACCTCCAGGAAGCTCAGCGCCTGGTCGCACCGCCCCGCCGTGTTCGGGCAGCCCAGGATGATGGGCGGGACGCTCTCGTCCAGGCTCACCTGCCCCGTCAGCCGGTAGAGCTGCAGGTTGTATGAGGGGAAGACGGAGAAGGACGGGTGGGGCGTCCAGATGACGCCCGTCTTGAGGTAGCCGCCGTAGAACGAATAGGCCTGCTGGAGGCCCTTCTCCGCGGTGACGGAGGCCTGCAGGGCCACGTCGCGGAAGAGGAAGCGCGGCTGCTCGAACTCCGTGGTGAAGCTGAAGATGGGGGCCTCAGCGGAGCCTTCGTCGTTGCGCAGGCTCGCCAGCACGTTGGGGATGAACGCGTAGCCCAGGCGTCCGCGCAGGGTGAGCCTTCGCAGGCCGCCGCGGAAGTTGCGGTTGGTCCACTCGCCCAGGACGCGGCCTTCCTGCCGCGCGGCATCCACGCCGATACCGCCGCCCAGCCGCAGCGAGTGGAAGGGCGACTCGCGCACGTCCACCACCACCGGCACCGTGGCGTTCTGCCGGTCCGGCGCGCCCCGGTTCACCTTCACCGCGCCGAAGACGCCCATGCGGAAGACGCGAGCCTGCGCCTCCGCCAGCGCCGCTTCACTGAAGTAGGCGCCCTTGATGACCGCGCCCTGCGCCTGCTCGATGATGCGGCGGGGCGGTACCTGCGGGTTCGCGTCCGTGGCGATGAAGATGTTGCCGAAGCGGTAGCGCAGGCCCGGGGCGATCTGCAGGTCCACCACGGCCTTCTGCGTGGCCACGTCCACGCGCACCTCGCCGCCCACCTCGGCCTCCGCATACCCCAGGTTCTTGAGCCGCTGCAGCACCAGGTCCTTGGTGGCCGCCCACGTCTCCTCGCGGAACACGTCTCCGGTCTTCACCGGCAGCTCCTCCAGGATGCGCTCCCGCTCGCGCAGCGAGGGCTGGTCCTTCCCCTGGAGCAGGGGCTCCAGGCCGTGCGTTTCGATGCGGTCGATGAGGGTGGGCGCGCCCTCGTTGACCACCACCTTGAGGCGCACGGCCTTGTCGCCGTCCGGGATGACCTCGTTGGACTCCACCTGCGCCTGGTAGAAGCCCTCCGCCTGGTAGAAGCGCTCGATGCGGCGCAGGTCCGCCTGCCACGCGTTGGTGTCGAAGTAGTGCACCTTGCCGAAGGGCCAGAACGCGTACCAGGGCGTGGAGGACGTGAGGATGCGGTCCTTGATGTCCCCGTCGTCCACCTTCTTCGTCCCCTCGATGTCCAGGGACTTCACCTTCGGGCCGGTGGGCTGATTGGAGGTGGTGGCGCACGCCGTCAGCAGCACGGTCAGCGCGAGGGGCACGGCGGAGCGGAATCGGAGGAGTCGGACGTCGGCCACGTCACGTTTCTTACTGGAAGGCCAGCCCCTGACGCGTTTCGCAATGTTTCTTTGTGCGGCGAATGTCGCATTCCGCGACCTCGGGGACGGGGTCAGTGTCCGCCAGCCCCCGCGCCCCGCCGTGGCGCGTGCAACCGGGCCCGGGGTGCGTCAGATTCGGGTCCCTATGGTCCGGCGAATCGCACTCTTGCTGTCGGCCACGCTGGTGCTGGTCACCGGCTGCGGCGTGAGCGAAGACGAAGTGGTCCAACTCAAGGAGGGAGAGAACCTCGCCGACACGCCCTACTGTGGCTCGGTCGGATGCGCGGATCCGCTCCGCTTCTGCGCGGAGCTGTTCCTGGAGTTCGGCCGCTCGCCGCCCCTGTGCGTCGTGGACAACATCTGCGACCGGTTGGAGTGCGCGAAGGCGGGCCGCCGCTGCGCCGTGTTCGACGGCTTCCCCGGCCAGGTGAAGTGCATCGAGGACAACGGCCAGCAGTAGGCGGCCGTCGTCCTCGAACCCCGGGGCAGCGGTCCCCGGGGGCGGATGCTTCAGGCTACCGGCGCGACGAGGCGGTGAGCCACGCCAGGCGCTCCGCGGCGTCCTTCGTCTGCGGCTCCGTGAGCAGCGCGTCCGTGTCCTGCGCGATGCGGTAGGCCCAGTTGGCGTCGCCCATGGTGCCGGGCAGGTTGATGCGGTCGCGGGTGCCCAGCACGTCCTGCCACGGCAGCACGCACAGGTCCGAGCCCGCGTTGAGCGCGGCGGCCAGCGTGGCGCGGTGGATGTCCGGGGTGAACTCGCGCGTCACCGCCACGCCCTGGAACTCAGGCCACGCGCGCGCGGCGTTCTGGCGCTCGTCGTCGCGCGCCTGCTCCCACCACTCCGCCTGCGGCTCCGTGTCGTGCGTGCCGGTGGTGACCAGCGACACGACGGGGAACTGGTGCGGGTCGCGGTAGGTGTTGTCGTCGCGCTCCCAGCGCAGCACCCGGTAGCCGGGCAGCTTCAGGTCCGCGAGGATTTGACGCACGAACGGGGGAATCACGCCCAGGTCCTCGGCGACGATGCCCGCGCCCTCCGACAGCAGCCGGAAGTGCTTCTCACCCTGGCGGCGCCAGGTGGGCTCGTCCCCGGGGACGAAGTAGCCGGTGGGGTTCTTCTCGTCGCGGATCCACTGGCGGAAGTAGCCCACCGCGTGGTCCACGCGGCGCAGGTCGTAGTAGCTGGCCGCCTTGGCCGCGCGCTTCTTCAGCCACGCGTAGTCGTCCTTCTCCATCGCGGCGAAGTCGAAGTAGGGCAGGCCCCAGTCCTGGCCCGTGGCGGAGAAGTCGTCCGGAGGCACGCCCAGGCGCGCGTCGCGGCGCAGGATGTCCGGGTGGGCCCAGCAGTCGGAGCTGTCCTGCCCGATGATGAAGGGCTCATCCCCGCACAGCAGCACGTCCTTCGCCTTCGCCTGCGCGCGGACCTGGTTCCACTGCGCCTCCGCCAGCCACTGGAGCCAGGCGTGGTAGCGCACGCGGCGCTCCATGCCTTCCTTCTGGATGGCGAGCAGCGCGTCCGGCTGGCGCGTGCTCAGGCCTTCGGGCCACTGCCACCAGGGACGGCGGTCTTCCTTCTCGCTGATGGCGGTGAAGAGGGCGTAGCTCTCCAGCCACTCGCCCTGCGCCTCGCGCCACTTCTGGAACTCCTGGGCGCGCGGCGTGCGCGGGGCCCACTCGTGCTTCTCGAAGTGGTCGAAGGCGCGCGCGAACGCGGCGTCCTTCAGCGGGAACACCAGGTCGTAGCGCACGCGCGCCGCGGCGCGGGCCTCCGCCAGCTGCTGCTTCTGCGCGTCGCTGAGCGCGCCCTCTGCGCCGGTGGCCTGGAACTCCGGCACCTGGTCCAGGTCGATGAACAGCGGGTTGAGACCGAACGCGGACCGCGTGGCGTACGGGCTGGGGTCGCCGGGCGCGGTGGGGAGCAGCGGCAGCACCATCAGCATGCGCTGACGCGCGGCCTTCATCCAGGAGAAGAGGCCGTCCATGGCACCGAAGTCACCGATGCCGAAGTCCGTTCGCGAACGCAGGGAGAAGAGGGGCAGCAGGAGACCGGAGAGCCGGCCAGGAGTGGACATGGTGCGGCACAATCTGCCCCAGCCCCGGGCCGGTGTGAACTGCCGTCGCCCGGGTGTTCACCCGTGCCTGCTTGTCTGGCTCGCGGAGGTTGTCTGGTGAAAGTTGGACGGGGCGCGGCGCCTTTCGGAAGGGGGGCGAAGTCCAGGCCGACCTCGGCGGCGTCCCCCCCCTGCCGTGAGCCCCGCCCCGGACTCGCTGGGGCGTGACCGGGTGTGTCATGTCCCCACGTCGCGCTGGCTGGCCGTGTCGGCCCCCAACTGGCGCGCAATCATGGAGACGATGCGCGCGGCGTCCTCGAAGCGGGAGCGCGTCACGCCGACGACGGTCTGGGGCCACATGCACTCCACGCGGCCGTGGGTGCACCGCACGACGAACGCCGTTCGTTGGAGCAGCAGCGCGCGGACCTCCGCGGGGAGCTGCGTCCGCACCCATCCCGAGGGGTCCTCGACTTGGAAGAGCGCCTCGAACGTTCGCGGGCCGGGCTCCCAGACCGGGTCCCAGCGAAAGGAGAACGGTTCCGCCATCTCGCGCGGCGACAGGCGGAACTCCACTTCCGTCGCGACCCGGGCCTGGACCCGCCAGTAGGCCAGGAGATGAATCATCCCAGGCCCCCGGTCATCGAACTCGCCGGATGAGGCCTGGAAGCTCTTGAAGTAGATGGTGAGCTCGACGCCATCCCTGGTGACGCACACTCGCTCGTGGCGCTCGGGCGCGCGCCCCTGTTCCGGATTTCGGAGCGAGTCCATCAGGCCTTGCGGCGTCGCTGGCACGACAGCCCCCGAGAAGGCGCGGGCGAGCGTGGGCAGAACCTGGTCCTCCGCGATGCGGTCTTCGTCCGGGATGGCGGCGTCGATGGCGGCGCGCAATCGCTTCGAACGACGGACCCGTTTGCGATCCCAGACGATGCCGTACCCGCCGACCCCGAGCGCGACGCAGCCCAGGGCGAGCTCCCCGGCGCTCACGTTCCCTTCGAGCAGGCCGATGAGGGGGACGAGGCCGTACAGGAACGGGAAGTACCCGGCGAAGAGCCCGAACACACCCTCCGGGCCAACGAACAGCGGCGCCTCCTTCGGCGTGCAGGCGGGAGGGACACCGTTGGGCGTGGAGTCGGTCTCTTCGGTCATGGAGGGGGCTCCTCTGCTCGTCTCCTGGGGGCTCTGTCCACCTCGCGGTACTGCTCGAAGCACCACCCCGCCAGGGACTCAGGACGGGGTGGCGCGAACGCCTCAGAGCTGTGCGCCGAGCAGGTTCACCCGGCGCTTGCGGCTGCCGTCGGCGAACACCTCCACCGGCCAGCCGCTGCCTGCGCTCTCGCCGTTGGTGTACTTCCAGAACCGCATCAGGTTGCCCGGCTTGATGCCCCCGGCCGCGAAGCGCGGCACGGTGAGCGGCGCGGGAGCCCCGGTCACCGTCTGATCACTCACCTTCTTGCAGGCCCTCCGGTACCGCACGTTGCCTCCGGGCGTGACGTACCAGATCTCCTTCGTGTCGAAGCACTCGTACACCGGCTCCTTGCGCGTCTCCTTCTTGAACGTGATGAGCACCTGGTTTCCCTTGGGCGTCACCTTCGCCACGACGCCGCTGGGCAGCCGGGTCGGGTCCATCGGCGAGTCCTCGGTGTGCACGCTCATCCCCAGGCTCGGGAGCTGCACGGCGGGGCTCGCCAGGTCCGTGAGGCCGCTCGTGCCGCGGCTCTCGTTGGCGCCATTGACCATGCCCTGGACCGAGGCGGAGATGGGACCGCGCTGCACCAGGGTCCGACTCAGGTAGTACTCGAAGACCCGCTCCATCACGGGCGCCTCCTTGTCGTTGAGGCCACACAGGGTGAGGCCGTACGCGAGCGAGGAGCCGAGATAGCCCCCCATCGTCATCTCCTGCACGGAGGTGGAGGGGTTCGCCTTGGCGTGGTCTCGCGCCCACCCCTGGAAGGCCGGGAACAATTGACTGGCGCAGCCGGTCATCCCTCCGGGCGTGTCCGTCCGCTTCGCCTCCAGGGCCAGCACCGACTCGAAGACGGCCTTGTTCGCGGCGGCCTCCTTGGCCCACTGCGCGCGGGCGGCCTCGGGGCCCTTGAAGAACATGGCGGCCACCGCCTTGTCCTTCTTCGCGGCGTCCTCGATGAAGCGCTGGCGCTCCGCGAACTCCGCCATGGCGCCGCGGAAGGTCAGCACCGCCCGCATCTCCGCCTCCTCGGGCAGGTCCATGGCCGCGAGCTGCCGCCGGAACGCCGCGTCATCCAGGGTGACGCCGGACGCGTTGACCCAGTTGCGGTAGTAGCGCAGGTCCTTTCGCGTGGACTCGCCCAGGGCGCGGAAGTTGGTCATCTGGGACTTCACGAAGACGGCCTTCGCGAGCTCGCTGTCGAAGCCACCCTCGTAGTCAACCACCCAGACCGCGGGCTCCTCGCGGCGATGCTGCGAGCCGAGCACCGAGCGATTCTCCTGCGTGTTCCAGTCGCCGCAGCCCACGCCGATGCGCTCGAGCGAGCGAATCAGGCGCAGGTTCTCGGGGCCGGTCGTGATGGGGGCCAGCTTCTGGCAGACGGGGTTGTCATTCATGCTGGGCGCCTGGTAGCGCCCGCCCTGTCCATACGTCTTCGCGGCCAGCTTCATCAGCCGCTCGTTGTCGGCGAGCGTGAGGCCATGCTGGTTGCTCAGGCTCTGCCGCACCGCCTGGACCCACGCGCGGCGCCCTTCGTCGCCAGGGCTCTCGCAGCTGTAGAGCACCAGGTCGCGCATCTCCCCCAGCGTCATCCCGTTGAAGTACCCCGACGCCAGCTCGAGGGAGTCGGGCGTGGAGGAGAGCTTCTCCGTCACGCCGTCGCACCAGGTCGGCGCGCCGGAGGGCACGGCCTCCGCTGGAGCGGCGGGTTCGACCTTGGGGGCCGGCGTCGCCGCGAGCGCGTCGCCGAAGCCTAGCGAGAGGAGGGTCGCGAGGAGGAGGTTCGCCTGTTTCATGGTTGCGGGGAGTCCTTTGCGGTGGGGGGGCGGTATCCCCAGGGAGCAGGAAGCGGCCGGGGACGCCCGATGGGTCGGGTGGCTTGGCGCGCTTCCAGGACTGGCTCGCCCCTCTCCAAGGCCCGATGCCCGCGAGGGGGATGGCTCCCCGTTTCGCTGAGCGTGTCGGTGGATTCGTACTTCAGGGATGGTTTGAAACGCAACAGTCGGGCCTGGATCCGCACAGGGCCGGCGGAAGGAAACCAGCCCCTTCGGAGGGTTGTGCATGAGGCCTTCCGCCATCATCCTCCGCGCCCGGACAAGCCCCTCGCCCATGAGCCCCCTTCCTCTGTCCTTCTACGCGCGGCCCACCCTGGAGGTAGCGCGCGACCTGCTGGGCACCC
Source organism: Corallococcus sp. CA041A (assembly GCF_003612075.1). Taxonomy (NCBI): domain Bacteria; kingdom Pseudomonadati; phylum Myxococcota; class Myxococcia; order Myxococcales; family Myxococcaceae; genus Corallococcus; species Corallococcus sp. CA041A. The sequence continues at coordinate 40,043 of NZ_RAWF01000019.1, read as the reverse complement.
TGCTGGTGGTGGACGGCGTCCGGGGCCGGCGCGTGGGCCGCATCGTGGAGGTGGAGGCCTACCTGGGCGAGCACGACCTGGCGTGTCATTCGTCCAAGGGCCGCACGCCGCGCACGGAGGTGATGTTCGGGCCGGCGGGGCGCTCGTACGTCTACCTCATCTATGGAATGCACCACTGCTTCAACGTGGTGACGGACGCGCCCGGGGTGGCCGCGGCGGTGCTGGTGCGGGGTGTGGAGCCGGTGGAGGGCATCCCGCCCGGCGAGCGGACGGACGGGCCGGGAAAGCTGTGCCGGGTGATGGGGCTGAACCTGAACCACAACGGCCTCACGCTGGACTCGGAGGGGCTGTACCTGTCGCTGGGGACCCCGGTTCCGGACGCGCGGGTGGAGCGGGGGCCTCGTATTGGCGTGGAGTACGCCGGGGCGTGGGCCGCTGAACCCTTCCGGCTGTGGGACCGGGACAGTGGACACGTCAGCCGCTTCGTCTCCCGGCGGCCTCGCCGTCGGCCTTGACGCGGAACCTTTCGACTGGTTGGGTGGGAAACGTCATGTCCCACGAGGCTCCCCAGGAAGAAGACCGGCAGGAAGAAGACCGGCGGCTCCTGATGCGGGCCCAGGACGGTGACGTGTCCGCCTTCGAGGCCCTGGTGGGCCTGCACCAGGACCGGGTGTACGGCCTGGCGCTGCGGATGACGCGCTCGGAAGCGGACGCGGCGGAAATCACCCAGGACACCTTCCTGTCCGCCTACCAACACCTGAAGGACTTCCGGGGCGAGGCGGCCTTCGGGTCCTGGGTGCACCGCATCGCGGCCAACCACGCCCTCATGCGCCTGCGTCACCGGCGGGTGGCCCAGGCGGCCGAGTCCGAGCTCCAGACCCCTGAGTTCACGGAGCGGGGGACCCTGGCGGACTACCCCGTCTCGGACTGGAGCCGGGACGCCGAGGAGAAGGCGCTGGACGCGGAGCTGGGGCAGGCCATCCAGCAGGCGGCCGACCGGTTGCCGGAGGGCTACCGGGAAGTCTTCCTCTTGAAAGACGTGGATGGCCTCAGCTACGAACAGATCGCAGAGGTGACGGGGGATTCCATCCCCGCCATCAAGAGCCGCCTGCACCGGGCACGGCTCGCGCTGCGAGAAGCCATCGACCTGTTCTACAACCGGGACAATCGCGGGGTGTGAAACCCCCAGGGCGCCTCGGCATCTTCGAACAGGAACGAGGGGAGCCGCAGCCAGCCGAGGTTCGGATGTATACCTGCAAAGATTCCATCAACCTCCTGCTTGAGTTCCTTGAGGGCGAAATGCCCGAGGAGGAGGCGCGGCACCTGCAGGAGCACCTGTCGGGCTGTAAGCCCTGCGAGGAATTCCTCAGCACCTATCGGGCGACTCCCGGCCTGTGCAAGCGCGCCATGGCGCTGAAGATGCCTCGGGAAGTGTCAGCGAAGCTGACCGAGTTCCTGCGCTCGAAGATCAAGTCCTGCTCGTGAACCTGAAACAACTGTCGCTGCCGGAGCTGGAAGCAGCGCTCGCGCCGGCCCAGCCGTCCGCGACCGCGGTGCGCAAGGTGTTCGCGGGCGTCTTCGCCCACGCCCGTCCCACGGTGGATGCCGTCGCGCTGGCGCCCCAGGTGCCGCGCAGGGTCGCGGACCTGCTCCGCGCCCAGGCGGAGATGCCGTCCCTCAAGGTTGTCGAGCGGCGGCAGGCGGAAGACGGCTTCGTGAAGTACCTCTTCGAGTCGCCGCTGGGCGGCCGCATCGAGGCGGTGCGCATCCCCATCTTCGAGGAGAAGTACGTCGTCTGTGTGTCCAGCCAGGTGGGCTGTGCGCTGGCGTGCGACTTCTGCATGACGGGCAAGCTGGGCTTCCAGCGGAATCTCCAGACCTGGGAGATCCTGGATCAGGTGATGCAGGTGCGCGCGGAGGCGGACCGGCGCGTGGGCGGCGTGGTGTTCATGGGGATGGGCGAGCCGCTGCTGAACTACAAGGAGACCATCCGCGCGGCGCAGATCCTGTCGCACCCGGCGGGGTTCTCCATCTCCGGCACGGCCATCACGTTCTCCACGGCGGGGCACGTGCCCGCGATTCGCCGCTACACGAAGGAAGGGCACCCGTTCCGCCTGGCGTTCAGCGTGACGAGCGCCATCCCGGAGAAGCGCGCGAAGGTGCTCCCCATCGAGAAGACGCACCCGCTGCCGGAGTTGATTCAAGCCATCCGCGAGTACAGCGAGGCGCGGCGCGAGCGGGCGATGATTGCCTACGTGGCCATCCAGGGCTTCAACCTGGAGCGCGAGGACGCGGAGGCGCTGAAGGCGGCGTTCGAGGGCATCCCCATCAAGGTGGACCTCATCGACGTGACGGATCCGACGGGCAAGTACCTGCCGCCCACGGCGGAGGAGTTGAGCGCGTTCCGGGACCACCTGCAGATTCTGAAGGCGCCCATCGCGCGGCGCTATTCGGGTGGCAAGGAGATTGGCGCGGCGTGCGGCACGCTGGCGGCGAGCCAGTACGGCGGCACGGTGCTGCCGACGCCCGCGGCTTCGCCCCGGCAGGCCTGACGTCCGCTTCCGCGCATGTTCACCGCCGCGCGGCTGGTGGAGACCACGGGTTCCGCCGGGAGGGGAGACGACTTAAGTCTCGCGCGGAGGGCTTCCGGGTCTGGAGGGCACCGCACGGATGTGGATCGAGCACGTCGACAAGCTGATTGGGGCGCTGGGGCCGTTCGGGTTCCTGGTGCTCGGCGTGGCGGCGATGCTGGAGTACGTGGTGCCGCCGTTCCCCGGGGACACCATCGTGCTCATGGGCGGCGTCTACGCCGTGCGCGGGGTGAAGCCCTGGTGGCTGGTGCTCGCGGTGGTGACGGCGGGCAGCGTGGTGGGCGCGTTCATCAACTACGCGGTGGGCCAGTGGCTGGCGAAGCGCTTCGAGGAGCAGCCGGGGCGCTCCTTCTTCGGGCTCACGCACGCGCGGCTGGAGCAGGTGCAGGCGCGGATGCGGCACGCGGGGCCGTGGCTGCTGCTGGTGAACCGGTTCCTGCCGGGCATCCGGGGCGTCATCTTCATCGCGGCGGGAGCGGCGCGCATGCCGCGCTTCAACGCGCTGGTGCTGGGCTCCATCTCCGCGCTGGCGCACAGCGGACTCATCCTGGCGCTGGGCATGGCGGTGGGCGGCAACCTGGAGCGGCTGACGGTGCTGGTGTCGCGCTACCAGTACGCGGTCATCGGGCTGCTCGTGGTGGCGGCGCTGGCGTTCGGTGTGCGGGCGCTGACGCGACGGCGTGAGTCGGCCGTGGAACCGTAGCGAGCCCGGTCGGGCATGAAAATGTGCGGGGACGACCCGCCAGGGTGGGGCGCACGTTGCGCGGGCCCGGGGTGGCGCGGTTGAGTCGGGGGCATGTCCCGCATCCGTGCTCGCTGGTGGCTGCTCCTGTTGCTCGCCCTGGTGGGAGGCTGCCGCTGTGGCGACGACCCCAACGTGGGCGGTGCGAGCGCCAGCTTCCGGCCGCAGGTCGAGGTCGTGGACTTCGGCCGGGTGCTGGAGGGCACGCAGGTGCGCCGTTCACTGACGCTGGTGGCCACCGGCCGCGCGGGCGTCACGGTGGACGCGGTGACGGACGCGCCCTTCTTCGTCGTCGTGTCCCAGATTGTCGTGGCGGGCAGCGGCACGGGCACGGTGGACATCCTGTTCTCCGCGGGCAGCACGCCGGTGGAGGGGGAGCTGGTGCTCACCGCGGGGCGCACCACGGCGAAGGTGAAGCTCACCGGCGTGGGCGTGCGTCCGCTGGCGTGCATCCCGCGGAGCGAGTGCCATGACTCGCGCTTCGACCTGGACTCCGGCCTGTGCATCGAGTCCCCGCAGGCGGACGGAGCGTCATGCATCCCCAGCAGCCGCTGTCAGGAGAACGGCCGCTGCCAGGCGGGCGTCTGCGTGGGGCAGCCGCGCACGTGCAATGACGACAACCCGTGCACGGTGGACAGTTGTTCGCCAACGCAGGGCTGCGTGACGGCGAACGTCGCGTGCCCGGTGCCGAGCAACCCCTGCAAGGTGGGCGTGTGCGACCGCAACTCGGGCTGCAAGGAGGTGGACGTGGCGGACTTCAGCCCCTGCGGCGCGGTGAGCTGCAAGGCGGCGCGGGTCTGCCTTGGCGGCACATGCCGGTCGGTGACGCCGCCGGACGGCTTCGTCTGCGCGCCGGCCACGCCATGCCAGGATGAAGGCAAATGCAGCGCGGGCGAGTGCATGCGCCCGGACGCGGGAGACCTGGAGTCCATCTTCAGCGCGGAGCTGGGCGGGATGCCCGTCGCGGAGGACGGCGGACCGGTGCTGCTGGTGGACGATGGGACGGTCTACGCGTCGGTGTGCGGTGAGGACGCGGGCTGCTGGCTTGCCGCGTACACGGAGAGCGGACTGCTGCGCTACGAGTCGCCCTATGAGGACGGGGGTGCGAGGACGCTGCTCGCGGCGTCGGACGCGGGCGTGGTGGTGCTCGCGCCGGAAGCGCTGGAGGCATACGCGCCGCGAGGCGTGGGCGAGCTGCGCTGGCGCACGTCGCTGGCGTTCGCCGATGCGGCGCTGGATGGAGGAACCCCGGAGGTCGTGCCCGGCACAACGGGAGCGGGAAGGGTGGCGCTCACGAAGGAAGGAGACGTGCTGACGTACGTCACGTGGAGTGACGACGCGGGCACGGCTCCACTGCGCTCCCGGCTGGTGTTGCTGAGCGTGGACGCGGGCATGCCGCTGGCGATGGGGCCGGAGGAGGACGGAGGCGGAGCGGCGAGGCTCGCCGTGGACGACGCGCGCGGCGCATACCTCTACACGCCGTGGGATGGACGACTGGCCTTCACGGACCAGGCACCGGCTGCTCCGGTCACGGACGGCGGGACACCCATGGCGTTCGGTGATGCGCTCGAGGACGGAGGCATCGCATCACTGAGCCTCGAACCGCTCGATGCAAGTGTCCCAGGTGGAGCGTCGTCACTGGCGCTCGCATCGGGACGGTTGCTCGTGGGGACGCAGGCCTTCGTGGACACGGATGGAGGTGTGCTCACCGCGCTGGATTGGGACGCGGGCACACGCACGCTGTCGCCCCTGGCCGAGCCCGTGCTCATGTCCCCCGGAGGCGCGACCGGGCATGCGTTCGCGTTCGCGTGCGACCACACGGACGGAACTCCCTGCACCGGCGCGGAGCTGCGCACGGTGCTGCGCTCCTTCAGCTCCGACGACGGCCAGTTCCTCTCGGAGGTGGACGTGTTGCCCTCGCCGCTGCTGCCTGGTGCATTCCACGAAGCCGCGCTGCTGGATCAGAACACCGTGGGCGTGCTCGCGGACGCGGAGCTGCCGAACGGTCAGCGCCAGGCGTGGCTCGAATGGATCGCCTTCGGCGACAAGCTCAATCAGTGCTCGCTGCCAGGCCGCGTGGAGGTGGCGGGCGCGGTGTTCGCCGGAGACCTGCTGCACGTGGCCCTGCGCCGTGACGGCGTCTGGATGCTGGAGTCCTATCCTCTCGGCGGACGCGCCGAATCCCGAGGCTGGCCCCAGCGCAATGGCAGCCCCGCAGGCACACGCCGCGCCGTGCCCTAACCGCCCGCGGCCGGGTCCACCCAGAGGTCCTCGAAGCGCACCTGCGGCGGTGTCTGGTGCAGCCGCAGGTTCTGCACGGAGGCCACCGCCACCGCGTGCGTGCGGTCGTGGTACAGCGGGATGAGCGGGCAGTCCTCGCGCGCCAGCATCTCCGCGCGCTTGTAGAGCTGCGAGCGCAGCTCCGGGTCGATGGACACGCGCGCCTCCGCCGTGAGCCGGTCCAGCTCCGGGTTGCGGTAGCCCAGCGGGTACACCGTCTGCGCGCTGGAGTTGAGCAGGAAGTGCAGGAAGGCGTCGGGGTCCGGGAAGTCCGCCAGCCACAGCGTGCGGAACGCCGGGACCTTCCCCTCGCGCAGGCGCGCCAGGTACTCCTCCGGCGGCATCTGCTCGTGGCGCAGCTCCAGCAGCCCCGCCTGGATCAGCGGACGGAAGAGCACCGCGTCCTCGGCGGACGTGTCGCGGCCCACCGCGTGGTGCAGGGTGAGCTGCAACCGCCGCACGCCCGCTTCGCGCAGGAGGCGCTCCGCCAGCGTCAGGTCCGGCACCGGCGTGGGCCCCAGCTCCTGTGCCCCGTCCAGCAGCTCCGGCGGCGTGAAGGTGCGGGCCGCGCGCGCGCCCGGGTGGAACTGCTCCACCACGCTCGGGATGTCCATGCCCGCGCGCAGCGCCCGCCGCACGCGCACGTCGTTGTACGGCGCCTCGTTCAGGTTGAGGCCCAGGAACGCCGTGGAGGGCGTGGTGCTGGTCACCACCTGATGCGCGTCCAGCCCATGCGCCTCCGTGTGCTCCACGTGCAGGAACGACACGAGGTCCACCTGCCCGTCCAACAACTGCCGCACCGCCTGCGGACGCGTCTCCGTGAGGACGAACTCCAACCGGTCCAGCAGCGGAAGCCCGCCGCGCCAGTAGGTGGCGTTGCGCTCCAGCACCATCCGGTCCGCCTGCATGCCCACGACGCGGAACGGCCCCGTGCCCACCAGCTTCCCCGTCGGGTCCAGCTTCGCCACCGCCGTGGCGGTCAGCGCCATGAGCTGGAGGAAGAACGCCTTGGGCTCGCGCAGGCGAATCTCCAGCGTGCCTTCGTCCAGGACCTCGATGCCCGTCACCTCGCGAGCCATTCCGCTGGCGTACTCGCGCGCGCCCTCCACGTCCTCCAGCAGGCTGCGGTCTGGCGAGCGCAGCGCCGGATCCATCAGCCGCTCCAGGTGGCGCTTCACGTCCTGCGCGGTGAGCAGGGCGCCGTCGTGGAAGGTGACGCCCCGGCGCAGGTAGAAGCGGTAGCGGCGAGCGGAAGGATCCGCGTCCCAGCGCTCGGCCAGGTCGGGCACCAGCATGCCGTCCTCCAGCCGCACCAGGCAGGAGAAGAGGCACGCCGTCAGCTCCGCCATCTGGTTCTCCACGGCGAACAGCGGATCCACCGTCTGCCGCGCGCGCAGCGAGCCCGACTGATGCAGGCCCACCCTCAGCGTGCCGCCCACGCGGGCCCGGGGCAGCTGGAAGCGGAACACCTCCGCCTCCAGGCTCGCCGTCTCGTGGCCCAGCTGGTCCACCGTGCGGTCCAACCCGTCGCCAATGCGGATGACCCGGCGCGCGTCCTCGCGCACCTGCGCGACTTCTTCACGGATGGACGCGTCGCCCCGGGTGAGCACCTGGTGCGCGGCGCGAAGTTCCTCGATGGCCGCGCTCAGGCGCATCACCGCTTCGGACAGGTCGCGGCCGGTGCGCGCCTGGGCCTCGGCCTTCTGGCCGGCGCTCTGGCCCACGCGCGACATCTCCTGAATCTGGCGCACCAGGTCCCGCGCGTTGCCGGACTGCTCAATGGCCATGCGCGTGATGTCCTCCACGCGCCGGGCCACGCGCTTGCTGGCCTCCACGACGGTGGCGCCCTGCGCCTCCAGCCGCTGCGTCTCCATCACCGTGGCCTCCACGGCGGCGAAGGTGCGCTGGGTGATGGAGCGGATCTCGCTCAGGGCCTCGGAGGCGCGGTCGCCCAGGGCCACGCCCGCGGTGGCCTGCTCGCGGCCCTCCTGCACCAGCGCCACGGCGGTCTCCACCGCGTCGCGGATGCCGGTGACCATGGTGCCAATCTCGCGCGTGGAGCGGGTGGTGCGCTCGGCGAGGCTGCGGATTTCGTTGGCCACCACGCCGAAGGGACGGCCGTGCTCGCCCGCCTGCGCGGCGATGATGGCGGCGTTGAGGGCCAGGAGGTTCGTCTGGTCGGCGATCTCCTGGATGACGTCCACGATGCGGCCAATCTCCAGCGACCGCGTGCCGAGCATCTCCATCAGCTCGGCCGCCTTGCGCACCGTCTCCTCCACCCGGTACATGCCCTGCACGCTGTCGCCCACCAGCGCCTCGCCGCGCTGGGCGGTGGCGGTGACGGCGATGGCCATGCTGTTGGTCTCCGTGGCGCGGCGGCGCACGGCGTCGATGCCGCCCTCCACCAGCGCGACGAAGTCCTCCGCCTCCGAAGCGAAGCGGCCCAGCTCGTCGCCCGACGCGGCGATGTGGGTCAGCCGCTCCGTCATCGCCTGGGTGAGGCCGCTGGTGCGCTGGCTGAAGTCGTTGACGGTCTCCAGTCCGTCCACCACCTGGTGCAGCCGCTCGGTCATCTCCAGCAGGGCGCCCGTCGTCTCGTGCGCGAAGGTTTCAATGTGCTGCACGCGCTTGATGGCCACCTGGAGGCTGGTGCCGTTGCCGCCCACGGCGGTGAGGGTGCGCTCCACGGCGCCGCCCTGACGGCGCGCGGCCTCCAGCAGCATGCGGGCCTGCTCGCTCACGCCGTTGCCGGTGCGGTGCAGGTTGCTCGTCACGCGCTGCACCTGGGACATGGCCCGGCGCAGGGACAGGATGAGGCGGCGCAGGTCCTCCTGGCCCTCGAAGCCGGTGTGGATGGGCGTGGTGAGGTCGCCCTCCGCCAGCCGGGACATCAGGTCGCGCCGCTCGCGCCGCCGCATGGCCGCGAAGCGGAACCACGACAGGTAGCTGCCGATGAGCCAGAGGAACGGCACGCCGAGCAGCAGCACCGCCCACCCAGCCGTGTCATCCGGCTTGCCCGTCACCCAGAACAACACGAAGCCCAGGATGAGTGCGGAGACCAGGGCTGCCACCAGCCCGAACGAGAAGAGGTATCGTTTGGCGCCCATGGACGGGGTGGACGCTAACCCGCCTTCTCGCGCCGGTCCCAATTTCGACGCATGCTTCATGAGACATGAAGGCCCTCATCGCCATCGCCATGCTGGCGCTCCCCGTAAACCCCGCCAGCGCGGGCCCCGAGGCCGGAAACCCGGCGCCGGTCCGCACGGAGGTGTCGCGGGCCCGGTTCATCTTCGCGTGGCGCGGCGTGCCGGTGGGTACGGTCACCCTGACGCTGGTGCCGGGGAGCTTCACGTACGACAGCGAGCACCTGCACCTGCGCTCGGGCCGTGCGGGCGTGCTGGGGCGCTCGGCCGTCATCCACGTGGACGGCAGGGGGCACATCACGGATACCGACCGGGAGCGCAGCGTGATGCCCCAGGCGCTCTGGGTATGGCGGGGCCCTCCGCCCGAAGGGTGCGTGGAGGCCCGTGAGGAGCTGTCCTCCCCCACGCGCATCGGTCCTCACTGCGTCACGTCCCGCGGCCCAACGCGCGCCGAGGGCACGATGCTGGGGGTTGCCTTCCGGGCCACCTATGACCGGGAGGGCTGGCTCCAGGTGCTGGAGTTGGGGGACTCGCGCTTCACCCGGGCCACCCCCGGGGAACGGCTGAAGCCGCCACCGGAGCTCTTCTCGGACGGCCTGCCGGTGGAGGGAGACGCCCCGGGGCCCCTGGCGCTCGTCCCGGCTCGGAGGGACGGGCCACGCGCGCCGGCCGTCCCCCGGCGCCTTGAGGGCATGACGGAGTGGACGTCCGCGGCGGCGCGGGCCCTGTCCGCGAAGGTGCACGCCGCCTTCCCGGACAAGGGGCCCTCGGAGGCGGACTGGAACCGGGGCGGGGAGGGCGAGGCCGGAGGCTGCCTGGCCCACGCCCTGCGCTACGCGTCCCTGGCGCGCGAGAAGGGCCAGCGGGTGGGGCTGGTGCACGGGCTGTTGGTGGTGGACGGCGGCCCCGCCCGGCCGCACGCCTGGGTGCGGGTGGCGCTGCGGGGCGGCGGGACGCTGGAGTTGGACCCCACGTCCCTGGACCCCGTGCGCCCGGACACGCACCTGGCGCTGGCGCTGGTGCCGCCAGAGGGCCCCGCCCTGGAGGCCGGGGAGCGCTGGCTGTCGCTTCTGCGCGGAGACTTCCGCGTGGTGCGCGCTACTCGAACGGAATGACGGACAGCTTCGCGCCGGGCTTCACTTCCAGGATCTCCTTGGCGCGAGCGGGCAGGTGGATGACGGTGTTGTCCAGCCGGGCCTGGCAGCGCACGGAGCGGAAGCGGTTGCGGCCGGATTCGCGCTCGACGGCGACCAGCACGTCGTCTCCCACCAATTCGAAGTCCTCTTCCGCCAGCTTCATCGTGCGGTAGCGGCGCACCAGGGAGATGTCCTCCGTATTCGCTTCGAAGTGCGGTCCGCCGTCGAACGGGTCGATGCGCTCCACGTACCGGAAGCCCACCCGCTCCAGCATCCGCTGCACGCCGCGCGTGGCCGGGCCCACTTCGCCCAGCACCTTCTGCACGCGGTCCGGGAAGAGCGACGCGTAGATGTCCGACGCGGGGAACAGCTCCTTGATGAACTCCTTGTTCTGGCGGCTCAGCCGGTCGGCCTCCAGGTAGGTGAGCCCGGTGAACTTCTTCCCGCAGGCCTCCCACAGGAGGCTGCGCCCGTCCGGGAGCAGCGGCGGCAGGAGCTCCGCCAGCACGCGCGGCCGGAACAGCCGCCGGTGCATGGAGATGAAGAGGAAGCGCACGAAGGACAGCTGCTTGCCGGGCTTGTCCGGCGTCGCGCGGTAGGGCGGGTCCACCACCAGGCCGCCAATCTCCGTGGGGCCCTCGTAGTTGTACGCGATGGACAGCACCTTGTGCCGCAGGTGCCGCTCCAGCGAGGCCGAGTAGTGCTCGCGCTCGCTCACCTCATAGTAGATGTGTGGCGCGTCGTACGTGCCGTGCTGGGCGATGATCATCGACGTGCCGATGATGAGGCTGTTGCGCACGTCCTCCAGCACGAAGAGGTACTCGCGCTCGAACGGGTCCTTCACCTTGCCGGCGAAGCTCTTCACCGACTTGTCGATGATGGCCTCGAGCGTCTCTTCGTTGTTCGGCAGGTTGACCGTGTTCAGCACCGCGGCAAGACGCTTCAGGCCGGGCAAATCGGTTTTCTGGACGTCTCGCAGTACGAGCATGGGGCACACGGATGAGCGCCCCGGGAAGGGAGCGCCGGAAGGGCCCGTGACCTTACACCACGCCCCCGTCCCGTCAGCCCCCTGGATGCTCCCCTGTCAATGACGCGTTGCGTTCAGGACATCGCTCCGCCGTCCGCTCGGTGGGTACGGGCGGCCCGCCCCCGACGTGAAACATGTCTCAATCCAGGAGAGGGCCTGCCTGGTTGCATGCTGTGTTGTCAGGCGTCTGGGAATGGTTTGGCGAGGGAATGAAGACAGGGAATGATTGCTGCCAACCTTTGTCGAAGTTTGACATCAAAGCACCCAGTCTTCCCCCTCCCCCAAGGATTCAGCATTGAAAGCACTGCACCTCTGGCTCGTGGTTGTTCTGCTCCCGAGCCTCGCTGCGGCGGAAATCGTCTGGCGGGGCGATTTCGAGACGGGAAACCGTTCCCAATACAGCAAGGAACAGATGGTGAGTTCGGACCGGCTCCAGGTGGTGACGAGCCCGGTGTCGGAGGGCAAGTACGCGCTCAAGGCCACGGTGAAGCAGGGCGATGATCCCATCAACTCCAGCGGCAACCGCAACGAGCTCGTCTATCTGAGCAACGAGAAGGTGGGCTCGGAGTACTGGTATCGCTGGAAGGTGATGTTCGCGAACGACTTCCCCAGCGTGGACGCGTGGCAGCTCTTCACGCAGTGGCACCACGACGGGTGCTGCGGGTCGCCGCCGGTGGAGTTCTTCGTGAAGGGCGAGGTCATCCGCCTGACGCTGAACGACAGCGGCACGGTGTGGAGCACGGCGCTCAAGCGCGGCGCGTGGCAGGAGTTCATCTTCCACGTGAAGTGGTCCCCGGACGCGTCCGTGGGCTACGTGGAGCTGTGGCACAACGGCGTCCAGGTGCTGAAGAAGACCCAGGCCAAGACGATGTTCTCTGGCCAGAACAACTACCTGAAGCTGGGCCTGTACCGGGACGACACCATCAAGCCGGTGGGCGTCGTCTACCACGACGGCATGATCCAGGCGACGACCCGTGCGGACGTGTTCCCGGTGGTGCAGCCGGATCCGGACCCCGTGGTGGACGCGGGCACGCCGGTGGACGCGGGCTCGCCGCAGGACCCGGGCCCGGTGTTCGACGCGGGTAGCCCGGTGGATCCGGATCCGGTGGTGGACGCGGGTTCGCCGCAGGACCCGGACCCCGTGGTGGACGCGGGCACTCCGGTGGACGCGGGCACGGGCACGGGCGTGAAGCCGTCTCCGCTGGACGAGGGCGAGGGCGACGCCAACTTCCACGGCGGCTGCTCCGCGAGCGGTGGTTCGTTGGCCGCGTTCTCGCTGCTGGGCCTGCTGGGCCTGATGCGGGCTCGCCGTCGCCGGAGCTGAATCGCGGGTCGATGAAGGTCCCTCCCGCTCCGGTGCGTCCGGGGCGGGAGGTGGGTTGAAGGAGCCCGCGCTTCCATGCGAGGAGGCGCGGAATGACTCCTCCCCGATGGATGTGGTGGCTGTGCTGCCTCCTGCTGTGGACCGCGTGCGCGGGCCCGGCGGTGCGCAGGCCCCGGAGCTACTCCCAGACAGCGGTGGACTCCGCCACGGCAGGATGTCTGCGCAATCCGGCGTGTGCATCGCAGGTGGGACAGGACGCCATCCTGCCGTGGCTGACCCGCGCGGCGGCCCGGGCAGGTCAGGCCGCGGCGGTGATGCGCCTGTGGGAAGCGGCGGAGGTGGCCCGCGTGGAGCGCGTGCTGGTGGAGTGCGCGAAGCGGGCGAACTTCGACGTGAACGAACGGATGTTGGGGCCCGGAGGGCGGACGACTCGCGCGATCTGTGAGGAGAGGGTGGTGGACGCGAACGGCCGTGAGATGACGCGCGCCGTGCAATTGGGGAATGCGAAGCACGAGGCGGCTCTGGCGTGCGTGCAGCAGGAACTGGGCGGCACGGACGCGGGACGGTTCAGCCTGGAGCCGCGCTACCTGCGCGATACGAAGACGGGCCGGACGCGTTGGTTGGATCCGGAGGAGGTGGCGCGCTGGCTGGCCGCAGGACAGTTCTTCCTGCTGACGGGGACCATCGCGCCGGATGTGGTGCTGCACGCCTTGGGGAACCCGCTGAATGTCCAAGCCGTCTACGACTTCAAGTTCCCGTGCCCGGTAGGCAACTTTCCTAGATGGGATCCCTATCCTGACGGGCACCCCTTCGCTTCAAAGGATCAGGGCGAGATCTATCAGCAGATACTCAAGAGTGAGGGGGCACCCCAGCTGGTGTCTCCCAACTTTGGAGTTACGCCATGAGCGGGCGAGTCCCAAGGATTCGTGAAGACATCGACATCGACGGCCAGTGGGTGGCCCTTGTGCGGGAGGGGCTCAGCATCGCGTTCTACATGCGGCAGCCCCACGAGTTGATGGCCCCGGCCGTGTTGCGAGCACTGGAGCGTTACCGTCAGGCCATCAGCCCGCGCCAGCCTGGCTGGTACGTGGACTCCTCGGGGGACTGGCAGCCGGTGGACGCCGCAGGCGAGGCTGTCGTCCGGCAGCGGCTGCTGGCAACCTCTGCACTGGTCGAGCTGATCGAGCGCCCCGACTCCGTGACCGGCGTCGCTTTCAAATACCAGGGGCGGAGCAAAGCGGTGGCTGGCTTCGAGAATGAGGAGCGGGAGAGTACCTGCGCTCTGGAGTTCAGGCTGCCCATCGAGTTCCTGGACGAACGCGGGCCGGAGTGGATCCGCTCATTCGCCATCGACCTGGGGAGTGAGCTGCCATGGAGCTCAGGGCACGCTGGGCTCTCGCTTGAAGTGGGCGCCTGGCCCCGGACCCTTACGCCGCGCCTGCGTGAAGTGACCCGGCGTCACCCCGGCTTCGACCTGAACCGGTTGGGCAGCCTGTCCCTGTACCTGGGCACGAAGCTCCGCCCCCCCGCGTGGCTCAACTTCCTGGGCCCGCCCGTGCTCAACGAGCTGGGCGGAGCGGAAGCACTTCGGTCCCGGTTGCACTCACCTTCAACCAAGGTCGAATCCCTGTCCCCGGACCGCGCCGTGGTGTCCCTGGGCCCCGTCCCCGAAGCTGGGGACCTGGAGGCCGGTGACACACTGCCCGCGTACCGCGAGCTGGCACGCGTGCTGGAGCCCTGGCTCTACGTGCACCAGGGCGAATGGGGCCTCTTCCCCGAAGCCGAGGTCCGGCAGTGGGAGCGCCGCTTCCTCTGACCGCGCTGTGGCATCATCCGCGGTCGTCATGTCGCAGACGCCTCGCAAGGTCTCGCTCGTCCTGAGCTACCAGTACCCCGGCAAGTACGCCTTCACCGTGCTCGCCGGCGCCGTGGAGGCGGACCCCGCGCTCGCGGACGTGTCGATGCACTTCCCTCGCAACCGCGAGGACCTGCTGACCACCGTGCGCGAACGCGCGGACGCGGGCGACACCGTCGTCGCCGCGTGGTCCTTCTACTCCGCCAGCTTTGGCCCCTCCGTGGAGGAGCTGAACTGGGTGCGCGAACGGCTGGAGGGCCGCGACGTCCTCTGCATCGCGGGCGGGGTGCACGCCACCGCCGAAACGCTCCAGACACTCCAGGCCGGCTTCGACCTCGTCGCCGTGGGCGAGGGCGAACACATCCTGCGCGCCCTGCTGTCCCGCGTCCTCAAGGGCGAGGACCCACGCACCACGCACGGCACCGCGCACCTCAAGGACGGCAAGCTCGTGCAGCACGGCCACGGCGAGGGCGTGCGCCTGGACGACTTCCCTCCGTTCGCCGCGAAGAACGTGAAGTTCGGCGCCATCGAAATCACCCGCGGCTGCATCTACGCCTGCCGCTTCTGCCAGACGCCCTTCATGTCCAAGGCGCGCTTCCGGCACCGCACCGTGGCCAACATCGCCCAATGGGCCCGCGAGCTGCGCCGCGCGGGACGGCGCGACCTGCGCTTCATCACCCCCACGTCCCTGTCCTACGGCACCCCCAACGAGACCGTGAACCTGGCCGCAGTGGAGGAACTGCTCGCCGCCGTGACGGAGGCCATGGCCCCTGACGGGCGCATCTACTACGGCACCTTCCCCTCGGAGGTGCGCCCGGAGCACGTCACGCCGGAGTCCCTGGCGCTGCTCAAGCGCTACGTGGCCAACGACAACCTCATCATCGGCGGTCAGTCCGGCTCCGAGCGCATCCTCCAGGCCACCCGGCGCGGCCACGACGTGGAGACCGTGGTGCGCGCCGCGCGGCTCGCGGTGGAGGGCGGCTTCGTGCCCAACGTGGACTTCATCCTGGGCCTGCCCGGCGAGGAGCCCGCGGACGTGGACGCCACGCTGGACCTCATGCAGCGGTTGTCCGACCTGGGCGCCCGTGTGCACGGCCACACCTTCATGCCGCTGCCCGGCACGCCGTACCGCGACGCGGCCCCCGGCCGCATGGACGAGCGCACCCGGCAGCGGCTGGACTTCCTCGCGTCCCAGGGCCGCCTGTATGGCCACTGGAGGGCGCAGGGTGTGCTCGCGGAAGGCATCGCCGCTCGCAGACAGCCGCGCGCCCGCTAGCCGCGGGCGCTACACTGCTCTCCGCGATGGCTGAACAGACGCCCTATTGGCTCCTCATCTCCGTGCTCTTCAGCTCCCAGCCCCTCACCCCGGCGCTGGCCATGACGCTGCACGAGGCCGCCTTCGAGCTGTACACGCGCGGCGAGGGCTCGCGAGAGGTGGCCGGCGATCTGCTCTCCGGCCGCGTGAACAACCTGCGCAAGGACGTGTCCCTGGGCGGCATCGCCGGGCCCGCCTTCGAGGCCGAAATCGAGACCGAGCGCGGCTCCGGCGTCGTCCGCTTCGTCCTCACCCGCCAGGGCCTGGAGATGATGAAGGCCCAGCCGCCCTCCGCGCCCGCGAAGCCGAAGTACCTCAACTGAGGAAGGGGAGGCCTGTCCGCCCGGCCGCTCCCGGTACGGCGCTTCCGTCACCACCTTGAGGACTCAAGGGAGGAATGACGGCATGGACCCCAAGGACGAATACCTCAAGAAGAGCGCCGGCATCCCGCTGGACCCCAGCAAGCAGAAGGACCCGGAGGAGCACGGCGACCGGGTGCCCGCCGAAGGCCGCGCCGAGGAACTCAACGACGTCACCGGGCAGAACGGCGGGCAGCGCTCCGACGTGGATCAGCCCTGGAACGACACGAAGAACCGGCACGACGGCATCCGCGACCAGTACAGCGACGACAGCGACAAGAAAAAGCCCTGAGGTCTCCCCCAGGGCTCACGTGAAGCAGATGCTGTGAAGGACGGCCTTGGAACGCGGGGACTACTCGCGGTCCAGGGTCAGCTTCATTCCGCCCATGTGCAGGATGGACTGGGACATGGACACCGCGGACATGACGGCCAGGTCCTCGATGGCCTGCATCTCCTCGCTCTTGGGCTCCGCACCCGTCTGCGAGGCCGCAGCCTGCTGCTGCTGCTGGGTCTGATTGCCCGTGACGTTCACCGGCGTGGAGGTGGCGCCCGCGGTGTAGGCGTTCATCAGCCCGCCGTGCGGCGTGGCCCCCATCTGCGCCAGCGCCGTCGACACCACCGAACCGCCCGTCAGCTGCGCGCCCATCTTCGGCTGCGCGGCCGCACCCGACATCAGCGAGCCGAAGCGGCTGCCCGACACGGAGGAGGCGGTGTTCGTCGCGGTCGGCTGCACCCGAGGACCGGAGAGAGACGTGATGCGGTTCATGGCGGCTCCCGTCAAAAGGCCCCGGTCTGCGCGGCGCACCCGAAGGCGTGCCTGTGGGGCTTCAAGTTCGTTCCCTGCATTATCGCCCCAGCCCCGGGGAAGTTGCCTCTTTCGCCTCGCGAACGGCGAAGGCCGCGGAATCCCAGGGGATTTTCCCTGGGACGCCACGGCCTTCAGTGCCTTTTCAGGGCGTCCAAGCCTGATCCGCCAGGCCTAGAACTGGTGGGCCTCGGTGGACTCGTGCAGGGCCAGGGTGCTGGCGCTGCCGCCGGAAATCACCTCGGCGACCTGGTCGAAGTAGCCGGTGCCCACCTCGCGCTGGTGGCGCGTGGCGGTGTAGCCGTTCTTCTCCGCGCCGAACTCCGACTGCTGCATCTCGCTGTAGGCCGCCATGCCGCGGTCCTTGTACTGACGGGCCAGCTCGTACATGGAGAAGTTCAGCGCGTGGAAGCCCGCCAGGGTGACGAACTGGAACTTGTAGCCCATGGCGCCCAGCTCCCGCTGGAACTTCGCGATGGTGCTGTCGTCCAGGTTCTTCTTCCAGTTGAAGGACGGCGAGCAGTTGTACGCGAGCATCTTGTTGGGGAACTTCTTGTGGATGCCCTCGGCGAAGGCCTTGGCCTGCGCCAGGTCCGGGGTGCTGGTCTCGCACCACACCAGGTCCGCGTACGGCGCGTAGGCCAGGCCGCGCGCGATGGCGCACTCCAGGCCGCCCTTGATGCGGTAGAAGCCCTCGGCCGTGCGGCCCGCCGCCTTGTCGATGAAGGCGTGGTCGTACTCGTCCGCGTCGCTCATCAGGAGCTTGGCGCTGTCCGCGTCCGTGCGGGCGACGAGCAGCGTGGACACGCCCATCACGTCCGCCGCCAGGCGCGCCGCGGTCAGCGTGCGCACGAAGTGGCTGGTGGGCACCAGCACCTTGCCGCCCATGTGGCCGCACTTCTTCTCGCTGGCCAGCTGGTCCTCGAAGTGCACGCCCGCGGCGCCCGCTTCAATCATGCCCTTCATCAGCTCATAGGCGTTGAGCGGACCGCCGAAGCCGGCCTCCGCGTCCGCGATGATGGGCGCGAACCAGTTGCGGTCCTTGCGGCCTTCCGCGTGGTCGATCTGGTCCGCGCGGCGCAGGGCGTTGTTGATCTTCTTCACCACGGAGGGGACGGAGTCCACCGGGTAGAGGCTCTGGTCCGGGTACATCTGGCCCGCGGAGTTCGCGTCCGCGGCGACCTGCCAGCCGGACAGGTAGATGGCCTTGAGGCCCGCGCGCACCATCTGCACCGCCTGGTTGCCGGTGAGGGCGCCGAGCGCGTTGATGTACTCGTCCGTGTGGAGCAGCTCCCAGAGGCGGCGGGCGCCCATCTCCGCCAGCGTGTGGCTCACGCGGATGGAGCCGCGCAGCTTCTCCACGTCCTTGTCCGTGTAGGTGCGCTTGATTCCCTCGAAGCGCTGCGCGTGGAGCTTCGCGTGAGGGGAGGCATCGGAAGTGGTCTGCGTCGCGTCGTACATGCCAGGACTCCTCGGGCTACAGTGAAGGGTTGAAAAGACTTCGGTGCTGCGTCTGGAAAAGCGTCAGGACCGCGGGTCGAGGGCCTCGTAGGCCGGCAGCGTGAGGAAGTCCTCGAAGGCGGGCGCGGTGGACAGCTGCTCGAAGAGGGCGCGGGACTTCTCCATGTGCGCCTGGCCGTAGCGCTCGGTGGCGCCCTCGCGGTCCATGCGCGCCATCTCCTCCGCGAGCAGCTTGCCGAACAGCTCCGGCGTCACCTGGCGGCCGTCCTCCAGCGTGGCCTCGTGGTGGATCCACTGCCACACCTGGGCGCGGGAGATTTCCGCCGTGGCCGCGTCCTCCATCAGGTTGTAGAGCGGCACGCAGCCCAGGCCGCCCAGCCACGCGGCGGTGTACTGGATGCCCACGCGGATGTTGTGGCGCAGGCCTTCCTCCGTGCGCGTGCCGGAGGGCAGCTTGAGCAGGTCCGCTTCGGTGATGCGCACGTCCTCGCGCTTGTTGGCCACCTGGTTGGGGCCCTGCATCTGCGCGTCGAAGATCTCCTTCGCCAACGGGACGAGACCGGGGTGCGCGACCCAGGTGCCGTCGTGGCCGTTCTTCGCCTCACGCAGCTTGTCCGCGCGGACCTTGGCCATCACCGCGTCGTTGGCGGCGGCGTCTCCCTTGATGGGGATGAAGGCGGCCATGCCGCCCATGGCGTGCGCACCCCGGCGGTGACAGGTCTGGATGAGCAGCTGCGAGTAGGCGTTGAGGAAGCCCTTGTCCATGGTCACCTGCCCGCGGTCGGGCAGCACCACGGACGCGTCCGACTGGAGCGTCTTGATGAAGCTGAAGATGTAGTCCCAGCGGCCGCAGTTGAGGCCGGCCGAGTGCTCGCGCAGCTCGTAGAGGATTTCGTCCATCTCGAACGCGGCGGGCAGCGTCTCGATGAGGACCGTGGCCTTGATGGTGCCGCGCGGGATGTCCAGCTCGCTCTGGGCCAGGTGGAACACGTCGTTCCACAGCCGGGCCTCCAGGTGGCTCTGCATCTTGGGCAGGTAGAAGTAGGGGCCCGTGCCGCGCTTCAGCTGCTCGCGCGCGTTGTGGAAGAAGAACAGGCCGAAGTCGAAGAGCGAGCCGGAGATGGGCTTGCCGTCGATGCGCACGTGGCGCTCCGGCAGGTGCCAGCCGCGCGGGCGCACGAACAGCACGGCGTGCTTCTCATTCAGCGCGTAGTGCTTCCCGTTCTCCGCGGAGAAGGAGATGGACTTGCGCACGGCGTCGCGCAGGTTCAGCTGGCCGCGCACCACGTTGTCCCAGGTGGGGCTGTTGGCGTCCTCGAAGTCCGCCATGAAGACGCTGGCGCCGGAGTTGAGCGCGTTGATGATCATCTTGCGGTCCACCGGACCGGTGATTTCCACGCGCCGGTCCTGCAGGTCCGCGGGCACCGGGGACACGGTCCAGTCGCCCTTGCGGATGTCCGCCGTCTCCTGGAGGAAGTGCGGGCGCTCGCCCTTGCGCCAGTCCTGCGCCACCTTCTTGCGCCGCTCCAGCAGTGCTTCCCGTCGTTCACCGAAAGTGCGGACCAGCTTCGCCACGAAGGCCATGGCCTCCTGCGTCAGCACCTCCGCGTAATCCGGGTGCCAGGGGCCCTCCACGGTCACGCCGGGGCCGAAGGCCGGGGGATTCTGGGAGGTGCGCGCGTCCATGTCGGCTCCTGACGAGATGCGTTGTAAAAGCGGTCCAACGGGCTGAAAGATGTCCCTGCCATCTAGGGAAGGGAAGCCTTGGTGAATTAGAAGCTGCTTGCCTGTAAGGCTGTCAACATCGCCTGGATTAAATTTGTAAATCCACTGACGCAGCCGGCCAGAAACCCCCGGAATCACGACATCGGAGGGGCGGGTGCAATCACGGGCGGTGGGTTCCGTAGGTAGGTATGGGACCCCCATCGTGCCAAGCGGGGGCCTGACTGGGAGGTCACCTCATGGACGTCACGACACGCTGCAGGGCCTGTTCGAAGGAGCTGTCCGGCGAGGCGCAGCGCTGCCCGCACTGCCGTGCGCGCACGGTGCCCATGCACCGGGGCGAGGGGCGGGCGCTGCTGGGCGTCTGCGCGTCGCTGGCGCGCGAGCTGGGCGTGGACGTTTCGCTGGTGCGGGTGGCGTTCGTGCTGATGCTGTTCGCGTCCGCGGGGATGAGCGCCGCGCTCTACCTGCTGCTCTGGGCGTTCATCCCGGCGAAGGCGTTTGGCCGGGCCCCGCTGCAGGGGACGCTGGACTGGGTGTCCAAGGTCGCGAACACGCCGGTGGACGACGACACGCCCCGCTGGGAGAAGCGCGTCTGACGTGGCTGCCGTGCCCTGGCGCGTTTCGCTGCTAGACGCGCCAGACGCCGGCCACGGACTCCATGCGCTCGGCCACGCCGCGCAGGGCGTGCGTCATGCGCTGGGTGCCGTGCATGGCCTGGAGGGTGTCGTCCATCATCCGGGACAGGTCCGTGACGGCGGCGAAAATCTGCGCGATGCCGGCGTTCTGCTGGATGACGGCGGCGGCGATCTGCTGGGCCGCGGACGCGTTGTCCTGGATGATGTCCGTCAGCGCACGCAGGCTCTGACCGCTCTCGCGCACCTGGGCCAGGCCCGCCTCGGAGCGGCGCTGGCCCTCTTCTGACAGCGCCACGGTGTCGTGGATGCCGCCGCGGATGGCGTCCAGGATGTCGCGCACCCGGCCGGTGGCCTGGATGGACTGGTCCGCGAGGCTGCGGATTTCGCGCGCCACCACGCCAAAGCCCTTGCCGTGCTCGCCGGAGCGCGACGCTTCGATGGCCGCGTTGAGGGCGAGCATGTTGGACTGGTCCGCCAGGTCCTTCACCGTCTGGGTGATGCCGCCAATCTGGCGCGTGCGCTCGTTGAGGGAGGAGATGCCTTCCGCCAGGCGCGCGCCGTGGTCGCGCAGCTGTTCGAAGCCGTCCAGGCTGGCGCCGAGCGCCGTCTGTCCGGCGCCGCCGGCTTCACGCGCCCGCGCCACCAACGCGAGCACGGCCTGCGAGCGCTCCGCGGCCAGCTGCGAGGTCTGTTGAATCTCCTTCGCGGTGACCTGCGTCTCGTGGATGGCGGTGCCCTGCCGGGTGAGGTTGCGCTCCTGCTGCTCGGTGGCTTCAGTGAGCTCGCTCACCGTCTGCCCCAGGACGCGGGTGGCCTGCTGGAGGCTGGTGGTGGACTCGCGCAGGTGGTCCATCATCCGGGAGAAGGCGGAGGCCAGCTCGCCCACTTCGTCCTGGTGGCCGTGGGCTTCCACCTTCTGGGTGAGGTCGCCCTCGCGCACCACGCGGGACACCAGCGCGCTCAATGTGGCGATGGGCCGCGTCACCCCTCGCGCCAGGGCCCAGGCGGCCAGGACGGCCACCCCCAGGAGCGCGCTCCCCGCGAGCAGGCTGAGTTGCAGGAAGCGCCGCAGGGGCAGGAAGGCCTCGTCCGACTCCATCGCCGCCACGAAGCGCCAGTCCTGGCCGGCGGCGAAGCGCTGGGTGGTGCCGTTGTGGACCTCGGCCCGCACGGGGTTCATGAGGTTCGGCGTGCCTTCCGCGCGGGCGCTGAAGAGGCTGGCGCCGTTCGGGGCGAGGACCTCCAGGGTGAAGCTCTTCTGGCCCCGGTCCTGGGCCCGCTGGAGCGCGCCCTCGACCACCTTCTCCACCTGGCCCCAGTCATACGCGGCCAGCAGTACGCCCACCCTGGCTCCGGAGATGGGGCTGAGCACGGGCATGGCCAGGGGCATCACGGTGCGGTCGAGGAAGGGGTCCTTCTTCGTGAGGGCGCCCGTGAGGACGGCGGGGTCCAGCCGGTCCTCCAGCGCGGTCTGGAACCAGGGCGCGGCGCGCACCTCCTGTTCGCGGCCGGCGAAGGCCTGGAGCAGCTCCGGCCGGCTCACGGAGACGGCGCGCCCGTCGGGGGTGAACAGCACCAGTCCGGCGAAGCTGGTGTGCCGGCTGTTCAGCGAGGCGAGCACCGCGTCGCTCTTGGCGTAGGTGTCGAAGAGGAGCGCGCCGCGCACGATGGCGTCCTCGGTCCACGCGCGGGCGTTCGCTTCGCGCTCGTGCAGCGAGGCTTCGATGAGGTCCTGCAGGCCGTCCGCTTCCACCTGGAGGACGCCGTGCACCTGCTGCTCCAGGTTGCGCCGGATGGTGTGGACGCCAGCACCGACGGCGGGGACGAGAGCCGCGACGAGCAGCAGGCAGATCCACAGCGTGAGGCGGCCCCGCAACTTCAATCCGGACAGCAGTCGCATGCAGGAGAATCCAGGTTGGGAACGGGACCGGTCGGTGTCACAGGTCGAGCAGGGACAGGCCCACGGTGAGCGCGCCGATGACCTGGGCGCCATCGCGGACGGGGAGGGACACCTGGATGACGTAGGCCTGGGTGGACTCGTCGAAGAAGGGGGCTTCCTTCAGCGTGGGGCCGCCGCGGCCCTGGGCGTAGGTGAGGCGCCACTTGTCCTCGTCGCCCTGCCAGTAGTCGGACGTGCGCCGGCTGGCGCAGACGAGCGCGCCTTGATCATCCATGGCGAAGGCCTCCGCCATCGCCGGGCCCAGGCGCTCCCGCAGGCGGCGGAGCGCGCCCGTGCAGGGGCCGTCCAGCACGCGCTGCTTGTGGGGCGTGAGGCCCGGGGTCGCCATCCATTCCGAGTCCAGCTGCTGGATGGTGGCAAGCGGCGTGCGGTGAGCGTTCTGGGCGCGGAGGGCGCGCACCACTTCCGGGTCCTCCGCCAGACGCCGCAGGTGGGGCATCACGCCATCCACCTTCTGGAGCTGCGCGACGCCGTCCGGAGGCAGGTGCCCCCAGGCTGCCAGCGCCAAACCCAGCCAATGAATGGACATGCAGACATCCCCAGGAGCCGTGAGAACGATTGAGAAAAGTGTGTCACGGACTCAATGGCGCCGTCACCCCGGGTATGTGTGAATTTTTTAATTCAAACTAAGCTTGTTTTCATCGGGTTCAGGGCAGGCAGCACTGCACGGGCCTGTCTTCCTGCCTCCCCGTTCGGGTGTGGGTCGGCCCTGGCTTGAGGATGTCAGGGGTAGGGGGCATCCTTGCGCGCATGGGCGATGGAAACGGGAGTGGGAAGGGGAAGTCGGTGTCGTACGCCGTCCTGGAGGACGTGCCGCCGACGAAGGTGGGGGAGATCATCGAAGGCGAGCTGGTCGTCAGTCCCAGGCCGGCGTCTCCCCACGCGAGGGCGGCGACGAAGCTCGGAGGGTGGCTGGATGGGCCGTTCGACGAGGGCAGCAATGGGCCCGGTGGATGGGTCATCCTGTATGAACCGGAGCTGCGCTTCGCGGGAACGGGGGATGCGCTGGTGCCGGACCTCGCGGGATGGCGCCGCGAGCGGATGCCTCGCATTCCAAACACGCCTGTCTTCTCCCTGGCTCCTGATTGGATTGGCGAGGTGTTGTCACCGTCCACCTACCGGTGGGACCGGGGTCCGAAGATGCGCGTCTATGCACGCGCGGGCGTGGAGTGGCTGTGGTTCATCGACCCGCTGGCGATGGGGTTGGAGATCCACCGCCTCCAGGACGGGCAGTGGCGCCTGCACGGGGTGCATCTGGGCAGTGGAACCGTGAATGCCGTTCCCTTCGACGCGGTGCCCTTGAATCTGGGCCGACTCTGGAGCCGGTGATGGCTCAGGGCAGCTTCGGCCGGATGATGCGCGGGGCGTCCGGGTTCACGTCCAGCAAGCGCACGGTGTCGCCTTCATGCACGGTGCCTGCCTTCAGCACCCGAGCGAGCTGACCCCTGCGGCCCCAGCTGTCCTTCAGCAATCCGGGGCGCAGGGCGTCCAGCTTCCAGCAGGGCACGCAGGGTTCAGTCAGCTCCACCACGACATCTGCTCCCAGCGCCAGGCGCTGTCCCGGAGGCAGCGCGTCCAGGGGTAGCCCTTCCACCAGCACGTTCTCCTTGAGCGCGCCTTCGGGCACGTCCAGCGCCGCGCGCTGCGCTTCGTCCAGGAGCAGGAGCTGACGCTTGTGGCCCACCGCCCTGCGCTGGTGGCGGTCGCCCTCGAAGCCGTGCTGCTCCACGGCCCGCGCCTCCGGGACGCGGCGCATGGGCGTGCCTCGCTCCTGGGCCAGGAAGAGGGCTCGGATGGTGCCCGCGGTGCTCACGAAGTGACACTCATGCCAGGGTCGTCACTCTGCCCTGCCGTGACGGTCCGGCGGTGTTAATCGCGCGGGACATCGTTCCTTTCCGCGGAGGCCGCACCGTGAGCACGAAGAATGTTCGCATCGAGAAGGACACCTTTGGTCCCATCGAAGTCCCTGCCGACCGGCTCTGGGGCGCGCAGACCCAGCGCAGCCGCCAGAACTTCGCCATCTCTTCCGAGCGCATGCCGACGGCGCTCGTGCACGCGCTGGTGCTGGTGAAGAAGGCCGCCGCGCTCGTGAACCAGGAGAACGGCTCCCTCTCCAAGGAGAAGGCCCAGTCCATCGTGAAGGCCGCGGATGAAGTGCTCGCCGGCCAGCACGACGAGGAGTTCCCCCTGCTGGTGTGGCAGACGGGCAGCGGCACCCAGACGAACATGAACTGCAACGAGGTGCTGGCCAACCGCGCCTCGGAGCTCTTGGGCGGCGAGCGCGGCGAAGGCCGCAAGGTCCACGCCAACGACGACGTCAACAAGGGCCAGAGCTCCAACGACGTGTTCCCCACCGCGATGAACGTGGCCGCCGTGGAGGCCGTGGTGAAGCACGTGCTGCCGGAGCTGGTTGCCCTGCGCGACGTGCTCGCCCAGAAGTCCCAGGCCTTCCAGTCCATCGTGAAGATTGGCCGCACGCACCTGCAGGACGCGACCCCGCTCACCCTGGGCCAGGAGTTCAGCGGCTACGTGGCGCAGCTGGACCGCGCGAAGGGCCACATCGAGTCCGCGCTGCCGCACATGCTGGAGCTGGCCCTGGGCGGCACCGCCGTGGGCACCGGCCTCAACGCGCCCCCGGGCTACGCCGAGCGCGTGGCGGCGGAAATCGCGAAGCTCACCGGCCACGCCTTCGTCACCGCGCCCAACAAGTTCGAGGCGCTGGCCGCCAACGACGCGCTGGTGCAGGGACACGGCGCGCTCAAGGGCCTGGCGGCGGTGCTGTTCAAGGTGGCCAATGACATCCGCTGGCTGTCTTCGGGGCCACGCTCGGGCATTGGTGAAATCAACATCCCGGAGAACGAGCCGGGCAGCTCCATCATGCCGGGCAAGGTGAACCCCACGCAGAGCGAGGCGCTCACCATGCTGTCCGCCCAGGTGATGGGCAACGACGTGGCCATCTCCCTGGGCGGCGCGTCCGGCAACTTCGAGCTCAACGTCTTCAAGCCGCTCATCATCCAGAACTTCCTGCAGAGCTGCCGCCTGCTCGCGGACGGCATGCGCAGCTTCCGTCTGAACTGCGCGGTGGGCATCGAGCCCAACCTCCCGCGCCTCCAGGAGAACCTCCAGCGCAGCCTGATGCTCGTCACCGCGCTCAACCCGCACATCGGCTACGACAACGCGGCGAAGATCGCCAAGACGGCCCACAAGCAGGGCAAGACGCTGAAGGAGGTGGCGGTGGAGCTGGGGCTCGTCACCGCCGAGCAGTTCGACCAGTGGGTCCGGCCGGAGAAGATGACCGGGAACCTCTAGTCCCTTCGCCTTACGGCATGGGCAGGGCCCACAGCTCCCGGCCTTCGGTGGGCGTCCAGGCCGGGAAGTAGACGCGGTCACCGGAGGGCACCATGGGCCAACCGGGTGCGGAGGACTGGAGCCCCGGCGCGATGTCCGCGGCGCGCACCGTGCCCCCGGGCGTGCCGTCCGTCCTCCAAAGCTCCAGGCCGGAGGTGCCGTCCGACGCGGCGAAGAGGAAGGGGCCTCCGGGCCTGCTCCGCACGAGCGGGCCCGGCGTGGCCACCGCGCTCATCCCCGCCCGCGCCTGCATCAGCAGCGTGGGGGCGCCTCCCGGCTCCGCGCGCCACAGGGCGTAGCCGTTCGTGGGGGTCGCGGCCCAGAAGAGCAGGTGGCCGTCCTGCACCGTCAGGTGGTTGGGCCACAGGGGCGTGCCTTCCGGCCCGAACGTGCCCGTCATCGCGTTCATGACCTGTCCGTCCGTCCGGCACAGCTGGGGCACGCCCTGGCCGAAGCCGCAGGGGAAGTAGAACGCGTCCCCCAGGGCCACGCCGGGATCCGTCGGCGTCGGACGGGCGCCGGGCATGGCGCCCACGGGCACCGTGCCCTCGGGCGTGCCGTCGCTCTTCCAGAGCACCAGCGTCTCGCTGCCCTGCCCGGTCCAGAAGAAGAGGCGGTCACCCATGGCGGCACCTCCGAAGATGAGCGAAGTGAACTCCGGGGCCGTGAGCCGCACGGTGCCCGCTTCGGTGCCGTCGCTGGTCCACAGTTCCGCGCGACTCATGCTCGTGCTCACCGAGAAGAAGAGCCGCGAGCCCACGGGCATGAAGTTCGTCGCGAAGTAGGGCGCGAGGCCGGCCTTCAGCCGCACGGTGCCCGCCTCGGTGCCGTCCGTCTTCCACAGCTCGTCCGGGCTGCCACCGTCCTTCCCGGCGACCATGAAGTACGCCTGGCGTCCCACCTTGACGGGGTGGGAGGTGAACAGCAGCGGATCCGTCGCCGTGACCCAGCGGCCCAGCGAGGTCACGAGCCGCGTGGCGTTCCCGGACGCCGGGTCGTAGCTCCAGAGGGAGTAGGGCACCTGGAGCTCCGGAGACATGGCTGCGAACAGGAGCTGCCCGTTCACGACGGTGAGCATCTCCGGTGACAGCGGCACGTGGTTGAACTCGCCCGCGACGGGAGTCTTCGCCTGGACCGTTCCCGCCGCCGTGCCATCGCTCTTCCACAGCCGCCAGGTGTCCATCCGGGTGGGGTCGCGCTGGGTGAAGTACAGCGTGCCTCCCAGGTCCACCGCTTCCGTGGCTCCCTCCCAGGAATCCGCGGGCAGGGGAGATGGCGGCACGACCTGGGTCGCGGGGCCTGTCATGCCATTGTGCGTCCAGAGCCCGTCCTCCAGGCTGCTGAGATAGAGGACGCCTCGCGCCGGTATCTCCAGGCTCATGGGCACGGAGAGCGGCCCCGACACGGCCGTCGCCCCGGCGGTGGTCGCTCCCACGCGCCACAGCCGGAGCGACGTGTCCGCCTGCGTGGTGGCGAGGAAGAACAGGGCGTCCACGGTGGCGACCATCCGTTCCCCGGTGGGCTGCGGCGTCTGCTGTGCGCCGTCGTCCCAGACGTTCACGCGCGTCGTGTTCTCCTCGGCCCCGAGGGTGCGGAACAGGCGCGTCCCGACCTCCGTGCGCGCGGTGAAGTAGACGTAGAAGCCCTGGCGCGTGAACGTGGTGGGGTGGGAGCCCGCGGTGCCGGGGATCAGGTCGGCGATGAGGGCGGTGCCCTGCGTCGTGCCATCCGTCCGCCAGGGCTCGCTGCCGGTCAGCGGATCCTCTCCGCTGAAGAACGCCATGCCGTCCCGCACGAAGAAGCTGTCCTGGTCGCGGTCCGGGGCGATGTCCGCGAACGGGACGGTGCCCTCCTCCGTTCCGTCCGAGTGCCAGAGGACCCTCCTGCCAAGGCCTCCCAGGGCCTGCGCCCAGAAGATCACCTGGCCGCCCAGCGTCGTGAGCCGCCGGGGAGTCTCTACGTTCCCATAGGGGGGCAGGAGCGCCAGCCGCCGCGTCCCCTCCATCGTTCCGTCCGCCCTCACCAGCTGCCAACCCCCAACGGAGGTCCGGGCGGTGACCAGCACCGCGTTGCCCAACGTCGCGGCGCTCGAGTCCTTCAGGGAGAGGCGGGCGTCGGGTGGTAGCGCCACCTTCCGGCTGCCCCCGGGCGTGCCGTCGCTGAACCAGAGCGACGCCGCGTCCTCGCCGGAGTCCGTGAAGTCCGGCGCGGACAGGTAGACGCCGCCGCTCGCGGTGACGAGGAAGCCCGGGCGGTGGGGCAGCGCCAGCAACAGGGTGGTGCTCTCAGAGGTTCCCCGGGTGCGGAACAGCGCGAAGGTGTCCGCGCCTCGGGGAATCACGGTGTCGGAGGCGTAGGTCGTCCGGGCCACGAAGTAGACGCTGCCGTCGTCCGCACGCGTGAAGGTGTCCGGCTCGGAGCCCGGGAGCCCGGGCAGCAGGTCCACCATCATCGCGGTCCCCTGCGCGGAGCCGTCCGTCGTCCAGAGCTCGCGGCCGTGGACGCCGTCGTCCTGGGTGAACAGGAGGGTGGTGCCCAGGTCCATCAGGTCGCGGGGCGCGCTCGTCCTCTTTCCAGGACGGTCGCCCGTCTGTCCATCCCAGACGGGGTACGCGTCCCGCGGGCCTTCCGGCGTGCTCTTCCCGCCGCAGGCCATCCCCAGGGCCAGTACTCCCGCCAGCAACAGCTTCACGGACTTCAACGTCATGCATCCCCCTCTGTGCTGGGCCTGGAGTGTCCGGTCCAGCGTGGCGGGGGCAATCCCTATCAAATCCGCCGGAGCGTTTGACAGACACACTCCGGCGAATCGGTAGGCTTTCTCCGACTCCTCCGGGCTCGCGCAAACGTGAGGCAGCGCACGGTGGCGGCTTCGTGCGCGACGCAGGAGGCCCCCGGCCTGGCGCGGATGGCACGCCGGGCCGGGGGCCTCGCTTCACTTCCACGTCCGGGGTCGGGGCCTATCGCGAAGCCGGAGCCTCGGGGGCCTGGCGCGGCAGGGCCCACAGCTCGCGCCCGGACTCGGGCGTCCACGCGGAGAAGAAGAGGTGGTCACCCGCGACCGTCAGGTGCGCGGGCGCCGAGGACCGGGTCCCGGGGACCCTGTCCACCAGCCGCTTCGTGCCCCGGGCCGTGCCGTCCGTCCTCCACAGCTCCAGGCCGGCGTCGCTGTCCGACGCGGTGAAGAGGAGCGGTCCGCCCGGGCGCAGCGACACCAGGGGACTGGGGGACGTGACGCGAACGGCGGCGTCGGGCGGTGGGGCGCTCTCCACCGGCGTCGTGCCCGCCGTCGTGCCGTCACTCTTCCACAGCGCATAGCCGTTCGAGCCATCCGATGCCCAGAACAGCAGCTGGCCGTTCTGGGCGATGAGGGACGTAGGCCCCCCGGTGGTGGGGCCCTTGCTGAACTCGCGCACGACCCCGGAGCTCTGCCCGTCCGTCTTCCAGAGCTTCGGGACATTCGCGCCAAGCGACAGGAACAGCGTGTCGCCCAGCACCGCGGATTCGGAGCCGGGGACGCTGCTGAAGGGCAGCTCCGCCACGAAGCGCGTCGTCTCCGGCGTTCCCTCCGTGACCCACACCTGGTGGGTCCAGGGGTCCCCCATCAGGTGAAAGTAGACGCGCGAGCCCGCGGGCCAGATGTTCCGGATGGAATCCCAGCCGATGGTGTTCACGAAGGAGTGGACGCGCACCGTGCCCTCGCGCGTCCCGTCCGACTTCCACAGCGTGTCGTTCATCGGCGTCCAGACGTCCTGGACCGTCGTGAAGTAGAGCGTGTCCCCCACCGCCCGGAGCACGGGCGGGATGTCGCTGTAGATGCCCCGTCCGATGCGGTCCACCACGCGCAGGGTGCCTTCCACCGTGCCGTCCGTGCGCCACAGCTCCTGCAGGTCCGGGTGCTGCCCACGCACGAACCAGACGTGCTTCCCCGTGGAGACGAGCCGGGGGCCGTTGCCCCCCAGGTCTCCCACCCGCCGCGACTCACTGCCCGCGCGGTCCAACCACCAGAGCGAGGTGTGGTCGCGCCCGTCGAGGAACAGCAGGCCGCCGTTGAGCGGCGTCAGGTGCGTGGGCTCGTGCTCGGAGGTGTGCTCCACCCGCTGCGTTCCCCCGGCCGTCCCGTCCGAGCGCCACAGCGCCCGTCCGGACGGACCGGCGCCCTGGGGGACGGGCACGGTGAAGAAGAGCGTGCCGTCCACGTCCACGACCTCGGAGCTCGCGTCGAAGGAGCCCGCCTGGCTGGCGGTCAGCGGCGCCAGGGTGTCCGTCGTGCCGGGCGTCCCCCGCGTCGCGTGGAGCACGCCCTCCGCGGACGTGAAGAACATCCGGTCCCCGCCCCAGCCGGCCAGCCAGGGCAGGCCCCGCGGATCCGCGGCGCTCACCGGGAGCGTGCCACCGGCGGTGCCATCCGTGCGCCACACCTGGTTTCCCCCGGCGGTGCTGAAGGCGGAGAAGAAGACACCCGAGGGCGTGGCCTGGGGCTTCGCCTCGGCGTCCAGCCGCGCGCCCGGGGGCGTCACGCGCACGGTGCCCTCCGGGGTGCCGTCCGTCTTGAAGAGCACGGTGTCCGTCCCCTCGAGCGCGGTGAACCAGGCGCTGCCCGCGAACGTGGCGGTGAAGACGGGGTGGCTGTCGGCGGCGCCGGGCCGCAGGTCCGCGATGCGGACGGTGCCCTCGGGGGTGCCGTCCGTCTTCCACGGCTCCTGGCCCGCTTCGGCGTCCCAGCCCCGGAAGTAGACCGTGTCCCCGATGACGGTGAGGGGCTCCATCGGCTGCTCCTCCGTGGAGCTGCTCCAGCGCACGGACTTCAGGGAGACCGTCCCCTCCTGCGTCCCGTCCGTGCTCCACAGGGTGAAGGGGCCCGTCTCACTGCCGCGTGCCCAGAAGACGTAGCGGCTGCCCACCCGCGTGATGAGCGTGGGCTCCCAGGGGGCGCTCATGCCCATCACCTGGTGCGTGCCCTGGGCCGTGCCGTCCGTCCTCCACAGCTGGGCGCCTCCGTCGAACTGCCGGACGATGAAGTCGAGCGTGGCGCCCTCCCAGACCGGGGCAATCGCGGTGACCCGGTCCGAGAAGCCGTACTCCCCCAGCTGCCAGGTCCCCTGGGGCGTGCCGTCCGAGCGCCACAGGCTGTACCAATCACTCCACCACGCGGAGCCGGCCTCGGCCTTCGCCTTGAAGATGAAGACGCCATCGCCCACGGCGACGTTCTGTGCGTGGCTGCCCAGCAGGGTCACCCGCCGGGTGCCCGCGGCGGTGCCGTCCGAGCTCCACAGCGCGTACAGGCCCGGCAGCATCCGGGCGGTGAAGTAGAGCCGGTCTCCCATGCGCACGAGGGACTCGGGGTTGGAGCCTTCGGCGCCGGGCAGCAGGTCGGTCACCATCGCCGTGCCCTCCCGCGTCCCGTCCGTGCTCCAGAGCTCCTTGCCGTGGACGCCGTCGTCCACGCTGAAGAACCAGCGGTTCCCCAGCGGGACGTACCCTTCCGTCCGCGCGGCGGGGAGCGCGGCCAGGAGCCCGGGCGTGACGTCCTTCACCAGGAACGGCGAGGCGATGACCTCCTCGACGGGGCCGGGCTCCTCTTCGACGGGGCCGGGCTCCTCTTCGACGGGGCCGGGCTCCTCCTTCACCGGCGGCGGCTGCTGCACCACCGGGCCGGGCTCCTCCTTCACCGGCGGATCGCCGGGCTGCGGGAGGGGCTCGTTCGGGCCCTCCTCGGCGGGGAGCGGCTCGGCTCCGGACGCGGGAGCCGGAGACCCGCAACCCGTGCTCGTGCCCAGTGAGAAGAGAAAGACGGCCAACGTGCTCAACGACTGCTTCCAACGCATGACATCCCCCAACAGAGACGCCGGACGCACGGACGGTGGGTGCGTGTCGGCGAGGGATGTGTTGGGGCGCTGCCCGCCGGCAACAAGGGCGGCCGCTTCACTTCGGGTCAAAGCGTGGGACAGCGCACGCTCCCGCAAGAAGGGGGGAGCGCGCGGGAAGGGGGACGATTAGGGTACGGGGGCCATGAACGTCCCCTTCGTCATTGAGACCACGCACCGCGGCGAGCGGGCGTACGACCTCTACAGCCGTCTGCTCAAGGACCGCATCATCCTCCTGGGCACGCCCATCAACGACGATGTGGCCAACCTCATCGTCGCCCAGCTGCTGTTCCTGGAGTCCGAGGACCCGGACAAGGGCATCAACCTCTACATCAACTCGCCCGGTGGCTCCGTCACGGCGGCGCTCGCGATGTATGACACGATGCAGTACGTCAAGTGCCCCGTGTCCACCATCTGCGTGGGCCAGGCGGCCTCCGCGGGCGCGCTGCTCCTGCTGGCGGGCTCCAAGGGCAAGCGCTACGCCCTGCCCAACAGCCGCATCATGATCCACCAGCCGCTGGGTGGCGCGCAGGGTCAGGCGACGGACATCGACATCCAGGCGAAGGAGATCCTCCGTCTGCGCACGTACCTCAATGGCCTGTTCGTGAAGCACACGGGCCACACCATCGAGCGCATCGAGAAGGACACCGAGCGCGACTACTTCATGAGCGCCGAGGAGGCCCGGCAGTACGGCCTCATCGACGAGGTCGTGGAGCGCGCCTCGGGCGTGCCGGCGCCCAAGTAGCTTTCATTCCAGCGGGAGCCGGAGGAGCAGGCCCCGTGCCGCTGCTCCGGGCAGGCATTCGATGGGTGGCGGCTTCGCAAGCCGTCCCTCGGTGCAGCTTGACGGGGGGGTGCCCAATGTTGGGGCATGCTGCCCCGCCTCCTTGCCGCTGCTCTGCTGCCTGCCTTCCTGGCGGGTGTGGGTTGTGCCACCGGTCCCACGGGCCGCCTTCCCGTGCCCCCCAGCTCCCAGCCGGTCCAGGA
Source organism: Corallococcus sp. CA041A (assembly GCF_003612075.1). Lineage (NCBI taxonomy): Bacteria > Pseudomonadati > Myxococcota > Myxococcia > Myxococcales > Myxococcaceae > Corallococcus > Corallococcus sp. CA041A. Next base: position 7,486 of record NZ_RAWF01000019.1, on the reverse strand, counting down.
GGAGTTGGGGGAGCGCAATGTCGTCGACGCGGGCGCGGAGTACGCCCGGCAGAGCGGCATGGTGCTGGCGGAAGCGGGCGAGGCGGTGCGGATCCGCCCCAACTACTGGCGGGTCCGCTTCGCGCTCCCGGAGGAGGGCTCCGGGAAGTTCCTGGAGGTGGACTTCGACGAGCTGGCGCAGCGCGTGACGGGGTCGAGGCTCATCGACATCAACCCCTCCTTGCTGCCCCTCCCCAGGACCTCCCTGCCCAGCGAATCGAGCCCCGCGACGGGCGGCTCGGGCCCCCAGTGATGGCTACGGCAGCCGCGTGACGCGGTCGAGCGCCGGGGCCGGGAGCGGCGCGGCCTCCGAGCTCTTCGCGGTGAGGTAGGCCTCCAGCGCGTCCGAGTCCACCGCGCCGCCCAGCGGGTTCGTGCCCTCCGCGAGGACGGTGAAGCCGTCGCCGCCGGGGGCGAGGAAGCTGTTCACGGTGACGCGGTAGCTGGCGGCCGGGTCGATGGCCACGCCGTTGAGCTGGATGCTGGCGGGGTCGATTTTGGCGCCCGCGGGCGCGGACGCGCTGAACGCATACGTGAAGCCCGCGGAGGGGTGGAGGATGCGGGGGCTGGCGAGCTGGAACTGCTGCTCCATCAAGCGCTCAATCTGCGCGCCGGTCAGCGTCAGGGTGACCAGGCTGTTGCCGAAGGGCTGCACGGTGAAGGCCTCGCCGTAGGTGACGGCGCCCTTGTCGTTGGGGTCGGCGGGGTCGCGCAGCAGGTCCGCGCGCACGCCCCCCGGGTTCATGAAGGCAATCTGGGCGCCGCCCACGGTCGCGCCCTGGGTGGCCTCCAGCTGCGCGTCCGCGATGACGAAGCCCATGGTGGACTGGCCGGTGGGGTCCAGCTGGATGTTGCCGCGAATGAGCGTCTGGTCGATGTAGCCGATGACGCGGTTCTCCAGCGGCGTGGTGAGGCCCTTGTAGCGGGTGATGAGCTCCGCGACCTCCGGGTCGGGCGTCACCGTGCGGGTGACGATGACGTTCTGCGCCTGGGCCTTCACGACCTGGCCCGTGGCCGCGTCCAGCGTCAGGTCGATGTCCGTGACGAGCCGGCCCACCGACGCGGCGCTGGTGACGAGCTTGCCGCTCAGCGTGCAGTTGTAGGCCTGGTGGGTGTGGCCGCTGACGATGACGCTCACGGCCGGGTCCAGCTTCGACGCGATCTCCACGATGGGGCCGGTGATGCCCTTGCACTCGTTGTAGAGCGAGTCGACGCCGGGCGTGCCGCCCTCGTGCACGATGACGACCATGGCGTTCACGCCCTGCGCCTTGAGCTCCGGGACGAGCGCGTTGACCGTCTCCACCTCGTCCTTGAACTCCAGGCCGCGGATGCCCGTGGGGGTGACGATGTTCGGCGTGCCCTCCAGGGTCATGCCGATGAAGGCCACCTTCACGCCCTCGAAGGTGCGCACGTCGTAACGCGGGAGGAGCGTGCTGGTGGGGCCGGTGGCGACGTTGGCCGCGAGGATCTTGAACTTCGCGCCGGTGAAGCCGGTGCCGTCCTGGCAGCCGTCCACCGGGTGGCAGCCTCCGGACTGCATGCGCAAGAGCTCCGTGCCGCCCTCGTCGAACTCGTGGTTGCCCACGGCGCTGATGTCCAGGCCGATGTCGTTCATGGCCTCGATGGTGGGCTCGTCGTGGAAGAGCGCGGAGAGCAGCGGCGTGGCGCCGATGAGGTCACCCGCGGACACCACGATGGAGTTCGGGTTCTTCGCGCGCAGGTCCGCGATGTAGCGGCCGAGGTACACGGCGCCGCCCGCGTTCACTCGGGTGGTGGTGTCCACGCCGCCATCCGCCAGCAGGGCCTGGTGAATCTGTCCGCCGGTGCCGGCCGCGGGCTCCAGCTGCCCGTGGAAGTCGTTGAAGGCGATGATCTTCACGGCGACGGTGGTGCCGCCGTCGTCGGTGCCCGCGTCGGTGTCGCCGGTGCCCGCGTCGGTGTTGTTGGCCGGGGGCGGGAAGGTGACGGCCTGGCAGACGTGGTCCACGCAGGTCCAGCCCTGGCCTTCCGGCGCGGGGTTCTGCTCCTGGCAGTCGAAGGCGTTGGTGCACTCGTTATTGCCGCAGCCGCCGTGGAAGGCGAGCAGCAGGCCGGTGACGAAAGCGCCGGCGAGGAGGAAGACGCTGGGACGCGCGACATCACGCGTGCGGGGGACAGAAGGCTGCATATCGAGACGGCTCCTGGGACAGGGAGGCGGTGGGCCCGGCGAGGCGCGGGGACCCTGGCATCGTCTCGTGGCGTGGAGGTGAGGGACGGGTCCCGAATGCGTGTCGTCCCGTCGGATGTGACCTGCCCGACACCTGTCGCGGGCTCAGGAGTGCGCGGGCTCCCGGCACATCACCAGCTCCGCGGCGCCGCCCACCGCGCCCCAGAGCACGGCCTCCTGGTCGAACAGGCGGCCGAAGCGCAGGGCTTCGTCGCGGGACAGGCCGGGGACGAAGAGGCTCTCCTCGAACCAGCGGCGGTCCTCCGCCACGCCCACGGCGGACACGCTCGGGTGGCCCCGGGCTTCGAGCAGTGCGAGCAGCCGTTGCTGGAGGCGCGCGTTGGTGCGGAGCGGACGCGCGTGCGCGCGCGGGTTCCACGCGGTGAGGAAGGCCCAGGTGGGGAAGCGGTGCGCGGTGAGCGCGGCGTCGAGCTCCGGATGCAAGGCATCCACGCGCAGCACGTGCTTGCGGTCTCCGACGAGCGGATGCGGGCGCACGACGTAGCCCGTGGCCTTGAAGGCCCCGTGCAGCGCGGCCCGCCGTACATCACTCATGCGGAATCGCGACCGCGGCTCCCGTGCCCTGTGGACTGGGGACAGGAGTGACCACCGTCGCTGGGACTGCGGGCTGCGTCCCCGCGCCTTGCGGAGCCGGCGACGGTGGAGCCGAGCTCGGCGGAGCGGCTGGCGGAGTCGCGGCGGTCGGACTCGCGCCCTGCGGAGCCGCGGGCGGCGCGGGAGGATTCACGCTCGGCGCTGCTGGTGTCTTCGGGGTCGCCTGCTTCGCGGCTTGCGGACTCACGGCCGCGGGCACCGGGAGCAACGGCAGCGCCGGGTGTCCTTCCCGCAGCTTGGGCGGAATCTGGCTGGCCACGATGGGGGCCTCCTCCGCCGTCTTCCACGGACGGTCGGGCCACCAGCGCTCCACGGGCGGCGGCGTCAGCGCGAGGAAGTCCTGCCCGGGCCGGGGCGTGGTGATGCCCACGCCGTCGTGCTTCGCGGCCGCGAGCGAGCGCTCCACCGGCTCCGTCCAGCCGTGGTACGCCAGCGTCACCAGCCCCCAGTGCACCGGCAGCATCAACCGGCCCTGCACCAGCCGGTGGGCCAGCACCGCCTGCTCCGGCCCCAGGTGCCAGTCCGGCCAGCCCGCGCCGTACTGGCCCGTTTCAATCATCGTCAAATCGAACGGCCCCAGCTTCGCGCCAATCTCCTCCATGGCGGGGAACAGGCCCGTGTCGCCGGAGTAGTAGACGCGGTGCTTGGAGCCCACCAGCGCCCAGCCCGCCCACAGCGTCTTGTTCTGCTGGAGGAACCGGCCCGACGCATGCCGCGCGGGCGTGCACACGATGTCCAGCCCCTTCACCTTCGTGCGCTCCCACCAGTCCAGCTCCACAATGCGGTTGGCCGGCACGCCCCAGTATTCCAGGTGCGCGCCCACGCCCAGCGGCACCACGAACGTGGTGTCCCAGTCCTTCATCGCGTCGATGGTGGCGAAGTCCAGGTGATCATAGTGATCGTGGGAGATGACCACCGCGTCGATGGGCGGCAGTTCGTTCAGCGCGATGGGCGCGGGGAACCAGCGCTTCGGGCCAATCCACCCCAGCGGTGACGTGCGCTCGCCCCACACGGGGTCGGTGAGCACGCGGTGCCCGTCCACCTCCACCAGCGTGGACGAGTGCCCCAGCCAGGTGACGCGCAGTCCGTCCTCGGGCGGCGTGGCGAAGCGCTTCGGGTCGATGCGGTCCACCACCACCGGCATCCGGGGCGAGCTATCCGGGCTCGAGTGGAACAGGTCCGACAGCGTCCGCTCCCAGTTGTTCAGGATGGGCTGCGGGTTCTCGAAGCTTCCGTCCAGCCACTGCGGCGAGCGCTTCATCCGCTCCAGCCGCGCTCCTTCCGGCACCTCGCCGAACGAACGCCAGCCGTCGATGACGACGACCAGCAGGAACGCACCCAGCAGGAGCAGGCCCCATCCGAACAGGCGCAACAACCTGCCGCCCCAGGACGGCCGCTGGCCGTGGGAGGGAAAGGCCGTGCGGAAGGCCTTCTGTCGGGCCTTGTCCGCGGCCCGCATGGGTCCCGCGTTCATCCTCATCCCCGGACCCTGATGGGTCCGGTGCGTAGGTGTCAATGGGGAGACATCCCGCTACGCCCCGGTTTTTCCTGACTCCAGCGGCGTCGAGCCCGACCCGTGGCCGTTTGGCGTGTCCCGGGTCGGGACGCTTCAGGATTCGGGCGGCACGACCTTGAACCCGCGCTGGAGCAGCGGATCCAGCCGGTCCGTGAGGTCCCACGACTCCACCAGCCGGCCCTCACGCAGCCGGTACAGCGAGTCCCCGTGGAACGTGAGCGGGCGGGACTTGCCATCCGCGGTGGGCGGGCCCTGGGTGTCCGTGCCCGTCGCGCGCCAGCGCACCATCACCCAGTCGTCCTCCGCCATCACGTGGAGCAGTTCGAACCTCAGGTCCGGGAAGAGGGTGAACCCGGCTTCCGCCTGGGTGCGCACCACCTCCGGGCCGCGGAGGTCCTGGGGGGCGCCCTCGGAGCGGTCCACGTAGTCGGCCGCGATGTACTCCGGGAGACGCTCCAGGCGCTTCTGGTTGTAGATCTCCTCGGTGAACAGGCGGGCACGTTCCTTGTTGGATTCGCCCATCTGACGGGCCCGCTCCGCTGGGGACACCGTCGCGCAACCGGTGAGCCCCACGAGCCCCAACACCACCCACGACGCACAGGTCCTCATGACGCGCGGGAATCTGCCGGGCCCGCACGGGCGCTGTCAGCCGCCGTGTCGTCGAACCGTTCACCGCCGGGCGCCAGCCGCCCCAGGCCGATGGGCGCCGCCAGGCAGGTGTCGGGAATCCCGAACGCGTCCACGAGCCCCACGGCATCCGGCCGCAGCTCCTCGCACAGCTTCACGCGCTCCTTGCGGATGGCCTGGGCCTTGGGGGCCGTGAGCCAGCCGTGCTCCAGGAACCAGCCGCTGGCGGACTCCAGGCAGGACAGGCCGAAGAGGTCCGCCATGCGCCCCAGCACCGGCTTGAGCGCTTCGTCCTTCACGTCCGCCACGCCGCGCAGGAACTGCTCCAGCACGATGCGCTCCACGCTCGCGTGCGCCAGGGCCAGCAGGTGCGCCTGCACCTGGTTGAAGGCCTCGAAGGCCTCCACGCCCGCGGTGAGCCGCTTGCGGATGCGCTTGGACACCGACGCGAGCAGGGCCTCCTCGCGGAAGCGCAGGGCGCGCAGCTGGAAGTCGCTGTCGCGCAGGTGGTCCGTGTCCGTGCGCCGGCCGGCGATGGGGTTGCGGTCCGTGAACACCGTGGCGGCCTGGTCCACGATGAGGCGGAGCACCGCGAAGACGCGGTCGTCCTCGAAGCGCTGGCGGTAGCCCGTGAGCAGGCCCTTGGCGACCAGCTGCATGAGCACGGTGTTGTCGCCCTCGAAGGTCGTGAACACGTCCGTGTCCGCCTTGAGCGACGCGAACCGGTTCGCGGTGAGGTAGCCCTGGCCACCGCATGCCTCGCGGCACTCCTGGATGGTGGCGGTGGCGTTCCACGACGCGTAGGCCTTGAGGCCCGCGGCGAGCGCCTCGATTTCGCGCGCGTCGTCCTCCGTGCGGTGGACGTAGCGGTCCACCAGGTACTCCAGCGCGAAGTCCACCGCGTACGCCTTGGCGACGAGCGGCAGCAGCCGCAGCTGGTGCACCTGGTGGTCCAGCAGGCGGACTTCAGGAGCGCCCTGGGGGCCGAACTGGCGGCGCAGGTCGCCGTAGCGCACGGCGATGGTCAGCGCGCTCTTGGCCGCGGACAGGGACGCGCACGCCACGCTCACGCGGCCCGCCACCAGCGCGCCCAGCATGGTGAAGAAGCGCTTGGAGTCGCCGGTGATGGAGGAGGTGTACTCGCCGGCCTCGGTCACCTGTCCGTAGCGGTCGAGCAGGTTGTCGCGCGGCACGCGCACGTGGTCGAACCACAGCCGGCCGTTGTCCACGCCGTTGAGGCCCATCTTCTCGCCGCAGTCCTCGATGCGGATGTTCGGCAGGATCTTGCCGTGCTCATCGCGCAGCGGGACGAGCAGCGCGTGCACGCCCAGCCGCTCGCCATCCACCTCCAGCTGCGCGAACACGGTGGCGATGCGCGCGTGGCGGGCGGCGTTGCCAATCCATTCCTTGCGCGCGGTCTCCGACGGCGTGTGGATGACGAACTCGCTCGTGGCCGCGTCGTAGCGGGCCACCGTCTCGCAGTCGCGCACGTTGGAGCCGTGGCCCAGTTCGCTCATCGCGAAGCAGCCGGGCAGCTCCAGCGAGGCGACCCGGGGCAGGTACTGCTGATGGTGCCGCTTGGTGCCCAGGAACAGGATGCTGGAGCCGAACAGGCCGAAGTGCACACCCGCCTTGATGACGAGGCTCAGGTCGAAGAAGGCCATCGTCTCGAACGCGGCGATGAACGCGCCCAGGTCGCCGCCGCCCTCGCGGCCCTTGGGGAAGGCGAGCTGTCCCAGGCCGTCATTGGCCAGGTGCTTGAGCCAGTCGAAGACCTGGTCGCGGTAGGCGGTGGTGCCGAGCCCTTCCTTGTAGCGGAAGTCCGCGTCCTCCAGCCAACCGCGCACCTGCTGGCGCACGTTCGCGTAGGTGCGGTCCAGCACGGCCGTCATCGCCGCCGGGTCGAAGGACGACGTGTGCGAGCGGGGCTCCGCGTGCGGGACGCGCGACGCCCTGGGCACCAGCGAGCGCACCGCCTCCTTGCCGTCCACGCCCAGGGTGGCCTCGATGGAGGCCAGGGCCTTGGCCAGCTCCGCGGGCGGGATGCTCAGGGGCGCTTCACCCGCGAGCGCCTGGGCCAGCTGCACGCCCAGCTCCGCCAGGTTCTGCTGCTGGCTGGTGGCCAGCTTCTCCGCGGTGGCGCGGATGTGTTCGCGCACGAGGGCCAGCTCGCGGGGCGGGGGCGGACGCAGCGGATCCACCCACAGGGCCAGGACGGAGCTGGACTTGAGGTCCAACCAGGGCTGGGCGCGGGCGGCGGAGCCCAGGGCGCGGAGTTCGTCGCCCGTCAGCTCGCCGTCCGTCCAGGCGACGTACAGCATGGGGACCAGCGGGGCGAGGCTGGACAGGGACAGCAGCTCCCGGGCGGAGGGGCGGGATGGGGCGTCGAGCATGCGGACTCTCCAGGCGAGGGAACGGAACCTGGGCAGTGTCGCCACGCTGAAAGGCTCCGGCAACGACGGAATGGGGTCCTGTTCACCGGC
>NZ_RAWF01000199.1:0-18357 GCF_003612075.1 Corallococcus sp. CA041A | reverse complement strand
GGGCGGGAGGGCGCCCCATGGTAGGTTTGGCACCTCCATGTCCGCTCCTGCTTCGTCGCTCAAGGCCGTCGTCGTCGCGCTGTCCGGCAACGTGTTGGTCACGCTCATCAAGTTCATCGCCTTCTTCCTGTCGGGCTCAGGGGCGATGTTGTCGGAGGCGATCCACTCGTTGGCGGACACGGGCAACCAGGTGTTGTTGTTCCTGGGGCTGAAGCGGGCGGCGCGCGTGGAGGACGACTCGCACCCGTACGGCTACGGCGGCGAGCGCTTCATCTTCGGCATCCTGTCCGCGTCCGGCATCTTCTTCGTGGGCTGCGGCGTGACCGTCTACCACGGCATCCAGTCGCTCCTTCACCCGCACGTGGCTGAGACGGGGCCGGTGACGTTCTTGGTGCTGGGGCTGTCGTTCCTCATCGAGGGCGGCGTGTTGCTGTTCGCGATGCGAGGGCTCCTGAAGCAGGCGGCGGGCGAGCCCTTCTTCCGCTTCGTGCGGACGAAGGCCGACCCGGCGTCGGTGGCCATCCTGCTGGAGGACGGCGCGGCGGTGCTGGGCCTGGTGCTGGCGACATCGGGCATCGCGCTGGCGCACGTGACGGGCAACCCGCTGTGGGACGCGCTGGCGTCGCTCACGGTGGGCGTGCTGCTGGGGCTCATCGCCGTCTACCTGATGGTGGAGAACCGGGAGCTGCTGCTCGGCCGGTCCGTGCCGGCTGACGTGGAGCAGCGCTTCGAGGACCTGCTGCGCGCGCGCGTAAGCCTGGCGGACCTGCACGACGTGAAGACGCGGCAGCTCACGCCGGAGTCCTACCAGTTCAAGGCGGAGCTGCGCTTCAGCGAGTCCTTCGTGGCGGCCCGGCTGGCGGAGGCCCTGCCCGCGCAGGGGCTGCCCCCTGTGGGCGTGGAGCGCGAGCGCGCGTTGACGGACGCGGCCCGGCACCTCATCCGCACCCTGAGCGAGGAGATCGACGCCATTGAAGCGGAGGTCCGCCGCGCCATCCCGCAGGCGAAGCACATCGACCTGGAGCTGGAGCACCTGACCGCCGCCGCCGCCGAGGCCGCGGAGCTCCGTGCCCGCACCGGGTAGGCTTTGCCTTGAATCCTGGTTTTATTGCTTAGGCCGTGCTATGCGTTTTCCCGGTTCCCCTCATCAGGGTGGCGAGACGGGATGCGCGGACGGAATGCATGGAGCGTGGGCGTGGCGCTGCTCGTTGGCTGCGCCGGCACGTCCTACTTCCAGAGCGGCAGGGACGTCTTCTTCGGCCAGCGGGGCGAGAGGGTCTGGGTCAAGGGCCCCTGGCCGGCCATCCAACCTTCCGCGGACGTGGACGAGGTCATCGACCAGCTCTGTCCGGCGGTGATGGCGATGGACCGGGCCCGGGAGCGGGACTACGGCCAGGAGTACTGCGGGCTCATCTATTCGCTGGGCGGCGGGGAGTACTACGCGAGCTGGCCCTCGCCGCTGGGACGCACGACGTTGGTGGGCGCGGACCTGCGCCGCAAGAGCTGCAGCGTGCCCAGCGTGGTGAAGGACGACCGGGGCCTGCCGTCCACCCTGGCGGACTTCCACAGCCACCCCTGGTTCCCGTCCGGCATGTCACAGGAGGACCGCTGGGATCAGTCACAACGTTGGACCCTGCGCATCCAATTTGATGCAGGATGCACGGTGACGAAGCTGGTCCCGTACAAGGGCGAGCCGCGTCCCGGTGAGGTCTATCTGCGGCAGGGCAAGGCGTGGAAGCTCATCGGGTACATCCACGAAGCGGACAAGGACACGGGCTTCATCACGCCCGTGGAGGACTAGATGGGGCGCCAGGGTTTGTCATCGCGGCGGGTGTGGATGAAGCGCGGGCTCGCGGCGCTGCTGGCGTTGCCCCTCACCGGCTGCGTGCTCTTCGCGAGGCCCATCCGTCCGCCGCGCGCCTCCGACGAGGAGATGGCCCGCTTCCAGTTCCCGCTGGACCTGCCCGCGGAGGGACGGACGCAGACGCCCGCCCTGGTGGCGGTGGCGACGCAACTGGCGATGGATGACTTCCGTCCGCTGGACCTGAAGCCGCACAAGGGCGCGACCGCGGACGAGCTGTGCCTCTACCGGCGGGACTCCTTCGACGTGTGGACGGCGCCCGGCCCGGAGGGCGTGATGTTCGTGCGCTTCGTGCCCCGGCAGGACGTCTGCAACTCCGAAGGGCCCGTGACGGACGCGAGCGCCACGTACGCCATCGACACGCGCCAGTGGCACATCCTGTCCATCCAGCGCTAGGCCGCCGTCGCACCCGAGGGCGGCGCTTCATCCGGCGCCGCGCGCGTCAGGCCCAGCACCTTCTCCCGCTGGGGCCACGGCCACGCGCCGGTGACCATGGCCAGCTTGCCCGCGAGCACCGAGCACACCGCGACCTGGAACGTGCAGATGTACGAGATGATGCCCATGTCTCCGAACACCTGGTTCAGGTAGGACGCCACCACGCCCACGATGACCAGGCACGCTGTTCGGTGTTCCGCCGCGTACGCTCGATGGTACGCGCGCGCCGCCAGGTACACCGTCACCACCAGGTACATCCACACGCCCGTGAACCCGAACCACCCGCCGAAGGCCAGCAGGCCCAGCAGCGAGTTGTGCGGGTGGAAGCGGTACGTGGGGAACACGAACGCGATGTTGGGCAGCGGGTAGGGCTCCAGGAACTCGTGCCCGTAGCCCGTGCCGAACACGGGGTTCGTGTTCCAGGTCGCGATGAGGTTGAGGTTCTCGATGTCGCGGTAGTCCAGCTCTCCTTCGGCGTGCTGGCCCTCGATGATGGAGCGGAAGGTCGCCACCGGCTTGAAGATGCTGCTGCTGGAGCTCCACCCGGCCAGGAAGTACACGACCAGCAGCGGCGAGCACGCGATGAGCCCTCGCGTGATGAACTTCTTCAGCGGCGTCCACGGGTTGAAGAGGTACGCCGCGGCCAGCCCGCCCACGAGGCTCACGTACGCGAGCCGGCGGTCGTTGAAGAACATCCCGATGAACACCAGGATGATGATGATGAGGCCTCGGATGGCGTGGCCGGACCTGGGCCGCTCCAGCCAGCGCATGATGCACACGCTGATGGCGAAGATGAACGTCATCGAGTCCGAGTGGCAGGTCGTGTACTCCACCTCCAGGTGCTGGGCCGGGATGATGACCAGGGCGAAGTAGGTGCTCACCGCGGACTTGGTGAGCGCCGCCGCGATGATGGTCTTCGCCACCAGGGGCCAGTCCTCCGGCCCGCGCAGGCTGTAGTGGTACATCATCCCCACCAGCGGGAGCACCGCCGCCTGGTGCCACTGCCAGAGCGAGTTCTTGATGTCCCCGCCCCGCGCGATGCCCCACACCTCCATCCACATGATGGAGAAGAACGAGATCGCCAGCACCACCGCCAGCGGCCGGGGGATGGGCACCACCGGCGGATCAATCTTGGACTTCGCGGCCCGCCGGCAGATGCCGATGACGATGGCGCCGATGATGAGCCCGTCGATGAGCGGGAAGCGCAGGGCGCCAATGCCCACCAGCTCGTGCATCTGCGTGAAGAGCAGCTTCCCCAGGGGGAACAGCGGCGACGGCCAGAACATCGACTGGGGGCGCTCGGGTGTGTAGTCCACCGCGAGCACCAGGTAGAGCACCGTGATGGCCAGGTAGCGCAGCGGCACCTTGATGATGACCCACCCCACCGTGAGCGCCAGCACGGGCGCCAGGGTGACAATGGGGTCCCCGTTACCCACGGCGGCCGCACCCAGGGTGACGGCGCCCAGGCCCACGACCATGACGATGTACTGGAGCCAGGCGGCGGGCGAGGGTTTGAAGGCCATTCGAGCGAGGGGGAGGCTATATCCCGGGCCCGGGTTGGGATAGATGCGAAGGCGTATGGCTGGCACCCGACCCCGCGTCCTCCTGATTGCTGAGCTGTGCAACCCAGACTGGGTGAGCGTCCCCCTGGAAGGCTGGTCCCTGGCAAGGGCGCTCGCCGAGGTGGCGGATGTGCACCTGGTCACCCAGGTCCGCAACCGCGAGAACATCCTCAAGCAGGGGCTGGTGGAGGGGAAGGACTTCACGGCCCTGGACTCCACGCCGGTGGAGCGTCCGCTGGACAAGGTGGGCGAGCTGCTGCGCGGCAAGGCGGGCGTGGGGTGGACGACGGCCACGGCGCTGAGCGTGTTGCCGTACTACTACTTCGAGGAGCTGCTCTGGCGGCGCTTCGGGGACCGCATCCGCGCGAAGGAATTCGACGTGGTGCACCGCTACACGCCCATCAGCCCCACGACGCCCAGCACGTTGGCGGCGCGGTGCGCGGACGCCGGGGTGCCCTTCATCATGGGCCCCATGAACGGCGGCCTGCCGTGGCCCAAGGGCTTCGGCGACGCGCGCGTGCGTGAGCGCGAGTGGCTGAGCTACATCCGGGACGTCTACAAGCTGATGCCCTTCTACAAGTCGACGCGGCAGAACGCGGCGGCGCTGATGATGGGCTCGCGGGCGACGCGGGCGCAGCTGTCGCGGGAGTACCAGGACAAGGTCGTCTACATCCCGGAGAACGCCATCGACGTGCGGCGCTTCGGCGCGTCGAAGGCGGAGCCGCCGAAGCCGGGCGAGCCGCTGCGGGTGGCGTTCGTGGGGCGCTTCGTGCCGTACAAGGGCATGGCGATGCTCATCGACGCGGCGGCGCCGCTGGTGCGCGAGGGCAAGCTGCAGGTGGAGCTCATCGGCGACGGCGCGGAGATGCAGAACCTGCGCGCGCAGGTGGCGAGGGGCGGCCTGGAGAACGGCGTGACGTTCGCGGGCTGGGTGAAGCACCAGGATCTGCAGGGCCGCCTGTCGAAGAACCACATCTTCGGCTTCCCGAGCGTGCGCGAGTTCGGCGGCGCGGTGGTGGCGGAGGCGATGGCGCTGGGGCTGGTGCCCATCGTGATGGACTACGGCGGTCCGGGAGAGATCGTCAGTCCGTCCACGGGCTTCGCCATTCCCATGGGCACGCCGCGGGAGATTGTGGAGCGCGTGCGAGGAGTCCTGGAGAAGCTGGTCGCGGATCCGTCCGTGATTGGCCCCATGGGCGAGCGCGCACGGGCGCGCATCCTCAAGCACTTCACGTGGAAGGCGAAGGCGGAGCAGGTGCTGGAGGTGTACCGCTGGGTGTCCGGCGAGCGCGGCCAGCCGGACTTCGGCATGCCGCTGGCGGACTGAGGTCCGCGGTATTCCCAGGGGCGCATACCTCCCGCGAGGCATGGTCCCTGGCGCTGATCCGATGGACGTTCTTCTCGTTCCCGCATGGGAACGAAAGGACACGTCATGGCAACGGTCGGACAGCGGTTCAAGACGGGCAGCAAGTGCGAGACGTCGGGCATCTACGCGTTCGATGGCTACGCGGATGGTTCAACGACTCCCTCGCCGACGGCGGAGGAGCGCGTCATCCCCCTGAGCGCGGGGGAGACGTTCCCGCCCATCCGGTCGCAGAACAAGTCGGCCTGGTGGAAGCTCCAACGCATCACCTGATGCGTGCGTCTCGGCACGGAGCCACGGCTCCGTGACGGGGCGTCGGGCTAGGGTTCCAGGCATGAGCTCCTCCCTGCTTCGCCGCGCCGTCCGTGGCTTCGCGGCCTACGACCTGATCGTCACGCTCCCGTTCGCCACACCGTGGACGGCGGAAGCGATGCTGGGCGTCATGCGCTGGATGCACGAGAGCCTGGCGCTGGGCGGTGAGGCCATGCCGGTCTTCACGCCCGTGCACGTGTTCTTCGTCGCCCTCTTCGGGGTGCTCGCTGTCATCTGGGCGCTGGTCCGCGTCCTCCAGCCCACCGCGCTGCATGGCGCCATCGACACGGTGGGCCGGGGACTCGTCTCCGCGTGGATGGTGCTGGCGATCACGCAGGGGGCATCCCAGGTGCTTGGCGTGTTCCTCGTGATGGAGGCCGCGGGCATGTTCGTGCAGGGCGCGCTCCTGTTCGGTGCGCGGAGCCGGGCGGCGGCTCCCGCGACGGGGACCTGAGCGGAGGCCCTTGCCTCTGCACCTTGGTGCAGGGGTTAGCGTCCTTCGCATGAACCCTGAACCGTCCCTGCTTCGCCGAGTCGTCTTCGCCAGCGCGCTGTACGACTTCTTCGTCACCATCCCCTTCGCCACGCCGTGGACCGCGAACGCCGTGCTCGCGAGCATCCGGTCCGTGCACCACGCGCTCGGCCTGGGCGGTGAGCCGCTCCCCGCGTTCACGTCCACGCACCTGTTCTTCGTGGCCCTGTTCGGCACCATCGTGACGCTGTGGTCCGTCGTGCGGCTCGTTCAGCCCACCGCGTTCAACGGCGCCGTGGACACCGCGGGCCGGGCGCTGTTCTCCACCTGGATGGCGTGGTCGCTCACGCAGGGTGCGACGCGGGTGCTTGTCGTGTTCCTCGTACTGGAGCTGGCGTGGATGTTCGCGCAGGGCGGTGTCATCCTCGGTGCCAGGAGGTGGCGTGGTGGCATCCCCGCGACGGCCCGTTGAAGCAGTGCCCTTGCGCATCGGCGCGCTCGCCCGTGAATCCGGCGTGAAGCTGTCCACGCTGCGCTTCTACGAGCGCCGCAAGCTGCTGCTGCCCATGGACCGCAGCGAGAGCGGCCAGCGTCTCTACGGCCCGGACGCCGCCATCCGCGTGCGCTTCATCCGACGCTCGCAGGAGCTGGGCTTCACGTTGAAGGAGGTGTCCGCCGTGCTCGCCCTGACGGACCGGCGCGGCACTCCCACTCGCGACGTGGCCCGCTTCGCTGAAGCGAAGGTCCAGGCCATCGACGCGCGCATCGACGACCTGCGCCGCATGCGTCGCGCCATCACCACGCTGATGGCCGAAGGCTTCTGCCCTCCGGACACCGTGTGTCCCATCCAGGCGTCGCTCGGCGCACCGAAGCCTCCGGCGAAGCGGAAGCCCCGCGCCTGAGCGCTACCGCCGCTCCGCCTCACGCGTGGTGCGCACCCACTCGCCGCGCTTCTCCGCGCCGGGGCCTCGCACCATCAGCCACACCTTCCACACCACGTAGAAGGGCGCCCACGCCAGGTCCAGCAGGCCGCGAGCCCCCACGCCGGACACCCACCAGCCGCGCAGCACGTACAGCGACAGCGACATCAGGCCGAACGACGCCAGCGCGGACGCCGCCACCGCCGTGCCGCCGGACAGCCACACCACGCCGGTCGCCAGCACCGAACCCGCCACCGTCGCCAGCACCAGCTGGCTCAGGGGCGGCACCAGCACGTCCATGGACAGGTCCAGCAAGAGCCCGCTCTTCTGCTTCAGCGCGTCGCTGAGCAGCGGCCACCCGTGCAGCTTGCGCATCTGCGCGCGCCCGCCCTCCCAGCGCTGGCGCTGGGAGCGGCTCTGCTTCTCCGCCGTGACCATCTCGCCCAGCACCTCCGCCTCCCAGGCGTAGTGCACGCGGTGCCCCGCGCGCGCCAGGCGGATGCCGTACTCCAGGTCCTCCACCACGCTGAACGCGTCGTGCGGCACCTGCTTCAGCACCGCGTGCGTGAAGCACATGCCGTTGCCGCGCAGGCCGCAGGACACGCCCATCCGCTCGCGCCCCATGGAGCGCACGCGGTGGAACATCCCCAGCGCGATGGTCATCAGCCGCGTGCGCCACGACGCCGTGGGGTTCATCACGCCGTAGTGCGCCTGCGCGCCGTGCGCCCCGTCCTCCAGCCGGCGGGCGAAGGCGTGCAGCAGGTTCGCGGACACCACCGTGTCCGCGTCCACCACCACCACCGCGTCCGCGAAGCCGTCACGCTGGCTGTGCTCGAAGGCGTGCGCCAGCGCGTAGCCCTTGCCGCGCTTCTCCGCGTCCTGGCGCTCCAGCACCGTGGCGCCCGCCTCCCGCGCCTTCTGGGCCGTCGCGTCCGAGCAGTTGTCCGCCACCACGATGATGCGCCGCAGGTGCGCCGGGTAGTCCACCGCGGACAGGTTCGCCACCGTCCGGGCAATGCCCAGCTCCTCGTTGTGCGAGGGGATGATGACGTCGAACTTCCGCGCCGCCGGCGACGGCGGTACCGGCGCCGCCTTGCGCCCCGACAACAGCGTCAGGAGCAGCAGGTAGCCGCAGCCCACCACCACCGGCAGCAGTCCCACGCACAGCGCCACGTCCACCCAGGTCCAGACCGTCACGACAGTGTCACCCCCGCGCTCGCGCCATCTTCAAGGACGGCCGAGCGCACGAACCTTCAGCGCCGCTCCAGCTCCGCCAGCACCGGCAACTTGAGCAGCCGCTCCACTTGCCACTTCTCCAGGACCCGGCGGCGCAGGATGTCCAGCGCCACCGCCGCGAACACCGCCAGCGCCACCCCGCCCACCACGCCCGCGATGGCGATGAGCTTCGGGTTCGGCTTGGACGGCTTCTCCGGGAAGAGCGCCGGCAACAGCACGCTGTAGCGGTGCTTCATGGAGACTTTGGAGATCTCCAGCTCCGTCTGCGCCTGGTCCAACCGGCGCAGCTTCTCCTGGTGCCGCATCACCACCATGCGCATCCGGTCCGTGGCCACCGCCACCTCCGGATCATCCGGCGTGCCCAGCATCGCGCCCGCCATGGGAGCGCCGAAGCCCGCCGCCAGGCTCGTGCCCTCGGTCGTGGAGTCCACGTCCGTGCCGCCCATGCGCAGGTACTCCTGGATGAGCGACTGCTCCTCGGAGCGCAGGGACGTCAGCTGCGGCGAGTCCGCCTGCATCGTCGCCACGCGCTGCTCCAGGTCGACAATCACCGGGTGCTGCGGAGAGAAGACGACGCGCTGCTCCGCCAGCTGCGAGCGCAGCTCCGTGAGGCGGCGGCCGCGGAACTCCTCCACGTCGCGGATGGCGCGGCGCTTGGCCTGCACCAGGAACTTCAGCTGCGCGAGCGCGTGGTCCGTCGCCAGGAGCGCCTGCCGCGCGCTGGCCTGCTTGGGGTCCGCTTCCTTCTTCTTGCGGCGCGCATCCGCGGCCCGCACCGCGCGCTCCAGGTCCGCGATGGCCTGCTTGATGTTCGCGGCCTCGTTGGCCACCTGGCCCTGGAGGATGTTCACGGACTCGGAGATGGCGCCCATCTCCGAGTCATGGCGCATGTCGAGGAAGTTCTGCGCCGCGGCCTCCACGATGTTGAAGGCCATCTGCGGGTCGCTCCAGTCCACCCCGATGGTGACCGTGCCGCTGCCGCCCTCCGCCATCACGATGAGGCTGGTCTCCAGCATCGCGATGAGCGCCTCCTCCTTCTCCTCGTCCGTCATGGGAGGCGGAGCCTTCTTCAGGTACTGCTCCTTCATGCGGCTGAGGGGCGACCGCATGTGGTCCCAGTACTCGATGAGCTTCGCGTTCTTCACCACGGACTTGAGGTTGCCGCGGCTGAGCACCATCTCCCACGCGGCGCGCGTGGGTTGATCCGCCTCCACCGGGATGGACCGGCCCGGGTTCACCAACGAGGAGATGATGAGGTTGCGGTACGTCAGCATCCGCGTCTCGACGTGGTACTTGCGCGGCATCAGCTTCGCCGCCGCCGAACCCAGCCCCGCCATCACCGCGACGATGCACAGCCCCAGGAACCAGTGCCGGAAGATGGCCCTGCGCACGAAGCCCAGCCCGTCGAACAGGAAGCCCCAGTCGATGAGGTCCGCCGGCGCGTTCGTCTCCTCGCGCTCGGGGACGTACGGCGGGGGCGGGGCGGAGCGAGGCGTGCGTGGGGCCGGCGTCGTCACGCGTTGCCCCGGGGCGCCGCGGCCTTGAGCACGTGGCGCACGCGCTTCTCCAGCTCCTCGGGCGTGAAGGGCTTGCCCAGGTAGCCGTTGGCGCCGGCCTCTTCCGCGTAGGCCTTGTCCTCCGGCAGGTTGCGCGCGGACACCATCAACACCGGCACGTGCGCGATGGCGGGCGTGCGGCGGATGTGCTCGCAGACGTCGTAGCCGGACACGTCCGGCAACGTCAGGTCCAGACACACGAGGTCCGGCTTGAGCTCGCCGCTCGCCAGGTACTCCATGGCGGCCTTGCCGTTGGGCTGCTCCACCACGTTCTTCACGCCCATCTGCTCGAGCATGTCACGCAGCATGACGCGGAACATCGGAGAGTCCTCCACGAGGAGGACGGTGAGCTGTTGGAGCTCCATCACGTCTGACGCCTTTCCTTCCCTCACCCGAACCCGTACCTGGGAACGAGGACGAGCACGCCATATGCGTACGCCATGTTGAAGAGGGCCACCCACAGGATGGCCTTCTTCATCCCCCGCCAGGGATGCGCATCGCGCGCGGCCGCTCCGGGCAGCGCGATGGTGGCAACGAGGACGGACAGGAGGATGAGCTTCGCCATGGCGGGAGCCTCAGAGGATACCCGTTTTCTGGACCGTCAGTCCCAGCGTCGCGGACCACACCGTGCGGGCCGCCTCCACGTCGGGCGAGCGAGTCCATGCCGCGCGGGTGTCCACCTCCAGGGTCATCCACCGGTTCACCGTCCAACCCGCGCCCACACCGCCCACCACCTGCCGGTCCCCCACGGCTCCGCCTACCGCGAAAGCACCGCCTCCCGTCCCGGAGAACCGGAAGCGCGGGCTCAGCGCCCAGGTGCCGTTCAACGTCAGGTCAGCCCTCGGGTAGACGAGCCCCGTCAGCCGATCCACGAAGGGCGTCACGCGCGCGGCGAGCCGGCCGTTGAAGTCCGCCGTCCGCGACGGCACCCGGTGGGACACCGCCAGCGTCAGGTCCGGGAGCAGCTCCAGGCGCTGCGGCGGATCCTCCACGGGCGCGCCCCCGACCTGGAAGGTCGTCAGCCGCCGCCCACCTGACAAGGTGGATGACGGGGTGACTCCGGGCACGTCCGGGTCATCCGTGGGGTCGTCCTCCGTCGCGCGCACGGAGTACGCCACGCCCACGCCGACCCCGGCCTCCACCGCCGTGCGCCGATCCAACCGGTGCGTCCAGCCGCCGGTGAGCGTGGTCACGGTGGCGCGAGCGCCGGTGGAGAAGCGCGAGTCCGAGTACGCCAGCGTGGTGCTCAGCGTGTGCCGGGGCGCGGGGGAGTTCCCCAGGGACAGCTGCGCGCGAGGGCCGTACTGGAAGGGCACCGCCTCCTTCGCCGTGTCGTCCAGGCCGCCGCTGGCGGAGAAGCCCGCGCTGCCGGAAAGCCGCCAGCCCGGGCCCAGCCACACCGTCTCCGCCGCCAGCGTCGTCAGCGAGGACAGGAAGAACACCGTGTCCACGCCCTCCGGCAGGGGCTGGATGGGGAGGGCCGGCGTGTCCCCGGGCACCGCCGGGTCGTCGTCCAGGCTGCCGCCCAGGGGCAGGTTGGTGAAGAGGTTCACCTGTCCCAGCACGAACTCCTGGGTGCCGTGCAGGGTGAGCCCGCGCGAGGGGCGCCAGTCCCCCAAGAGCCGCCCCACGTGCTGCACCTCGGTGCGCGGGTTGGTGGTGGCCTCACGGAAGGAGATGCGCGGCGCGTACTCCACCTGCGCCACCGCGCTGCCGTCGTCGTACTTCAGGCTCACGGTGGGGACGATGTCCATGTCCGCCGCCAGGGGGGACACGGCCTCCCCCGTGGCCTGCGCGTCCATGGAGCGCGCGCGGGTGTCCACGCGGGCCGATGCGCCGTACTTCACGGAGGCGGAGGCCACCTCCAGCCACAGGCTCGCGAGGGCCGCGTCCAGCACGGGTTACTCCACCACCACCACGTCGCCGGGGCGCAGGCGGAAGGCGGCCGCGCGGCCTTCGCCGCGGATGATGTCCTCGTAGCGCACGCGGATGCGCGTGGGCTGCTCCGCCTGCGGGTCATCCCGGCGCAGCACGAAGATGCGGTCGCGGTGGGCGTAGTCGGTGAAGCTGCCGGCGGCGCCCAGCGCCTGGAGCAGCGTCGCGCCCGGGTCCAGCACGTGCGCGCCCACGTTGGCGACTTCCCCCAGCATCGTCACGGACATGGGGCGCGCTTCCTCCAGCGACACCGTGACCACGGGGTGGTTGATGAAGTCCTTGAGCCGCGTCTGGATCTGCTGCGCCAGCAGGGCCGGCGAGTGGCCCGCGGCCTCCACGTCGTCCAGGAAGGTGAGGCTGATGTTGCCGTCCTCGCGCACCTTGGCGCGCGTGGTGAGCGCCTCCTGGCCGAACACCTTCACGTTGAGCACGTCGCCGGGGACGATGCGGTAGGCGGCGTCCGACTCGGTGGGCTTCTCCTGGTAGTCGTTCACCCAGGTGTACTGGCCCAGGCCGCTGCACGCGGGGGCCAGGAGGAGCAACCCGGCGCACGCGAGCGCGCGGGAGACGGGACCGCGGAATCGGGACGGGCGGGAAGGCATGGCCTGAGAGTTCCTCACGCGGCGGGGGCGGCCGGCACGGCCACCTCGGCACCATTACCACCGCGCTGCTTCGCCATGCGCACGACCTGGAGCAGCTCCGAGGGACGCACGGCGCCGGTGCCCAGCACGCCCGCCACGTAGGCGGAGGCCGTCAGCCCCAGCCGGGGCCACGCCTGCATGCCCGCTCCGGACAGCACCCGGTCCAGGACGACGCAGCCCACGCACACCGCGGCCGTCTTGGCCACCATGAGGAGGGAGCGCCGGTCGAAGGAGTTCCTCCCCATGCGGCTGAGGAAGAGCACCGTGACGATGACCTCCGTGAAGAACATGGAGAGCGCCGTGGCGGTGGCGCCGCCGGACGGGCCGATGCGCCGGAACAGCCACGGGATGAGCATCAGGTTGAGGATGGGGTTCACCACCGCGCCCATGGTGGCCGCCAGCGTCACCCACCACTCCTTGTTGGACATGGTCAGCCAGATGCTGCTGACCATGGTGACGTAGGCCATCACGAAGATGGGGGACAGCACACGCAGGGGCAGCGCCGCGGGCTCGAAGCCGGGGCCGCACATCAGGCGCACCCACAGGTCCGCGCCCAGCACCATGGCCATCATCACCGGCACGGTGAACGCGAGCACGCCCTCCAGCGAGCGGCGCGTCAGGTTCGACAGCTCCGCGGGCGAGCGGGCCGCCGCGCGCGACATCATGGGCATCAGCACCCAGCCGAAGATGGGGGAGATGAGGAACGTGAGCCCCGCGATGCTGAACGCACCGCCGTACCAGCCCACCTCCTCCTTCGACGCGAGCTTGCCCAGCAGCGTCATGTCCGTGCGCCCGTTGCACGCCAGCGCCGCAGCGGTGAGGAAGAACGGCAGGCACGCCTTCATCACCTTCTTCGTCGCCGTCAGGTCGACGCGGAACTTCAGCCCCAGGTGCTCCTTCGCCAGCTTCCAGCTGATGAGGAGCTTCACCGCCTCCGACAGCACCATGGGCACGGCCAGCCACTGCAGGCTCACGCCGAACGCGGCCATCAGCGCCAGGCCGCCGCCCCACACAATCTTGGTGATGACGTTGGAGACGGACAGGCCCGCGACCTTGCCCTTGGAGTGCAGCAGCGCGGCCATGGACGCGTTGATGACCATGAGCGACTGGGCCACCGCGAACCACTGCACCAGGTGCTGCACCTCCGGAGGCTCGCCGGTGTGGTGGAGCACCAGCGCCAGCGCCACCATCAGGATGAGCGTCATCCCCAGGCGCAGGAGCATCGTGGTGCCAAAGAAGTCGCTCGCGTGCTCCGGCCGGACGGGGACTTCCTTCCGGATGTACGTCTCCAGGCCCAGGTTCGTGGCCACGAAGAACGTGGCGGCGAACGCCTCCGACCAGTTGAAGTAGCCGAACGCCTCCGGCCCCAGGTAGCGCGGCATCAGCGCGCGGATGCCCAGCGCGATGGCGTACGTCACCATCAGCGAGCCTCCGAGCTGGATGGTGCTGCGGACCGCGCCGCGCACTTCGTTCGCACGGGCGCCGTCGTCGGCTTCAGCGGAGGGGGAGGTCGGACTGTTCACGGTCATGGATGACGCGGGCCTTCGGGGCTGCTGCACACCAGGGGAGGAAGGCCCGCCCCATGGAAAGACGAACGGGCCCGGCGCGTCAACGCCGGGCCCGGAATGACACCCCGGTTGCTAGCTTGCTCCGCGACCGGTGATGACCACGGGCACCGTCTGCAGGAGCAGCCGCAGGTCGCCGGTGAGGCTCCAGTGGTCGATGTACTGCATGTCCAGGTACATCCACTGCTCGAAGGAGATCTGGTTGCGGCCGGACACCTGCCAGATGCAGGTGAGGCCCGGGCGCACGGACAGGCGGCGGCGCTGCCACGTCTCGTACTTCGCCACCTCGCTGGGCACCGGCGGGCGCGGGCCCACGATGCTCATCTCACCGCGGAGCACGTTGAGGAACTGGGGCAACTCGTCGATGGAGAACTTGCGGATGAAACGACCGATGCCGGTGATGCGCGGGTCGTTCTTCATCTTGAAGACGGGGCCGGTCTGCTCGTTCTGCGCGGCCAGCCGCTCCTTGAGCTCCTCCGCGTTCACCACCATGGAGCGGAACTTCAGCATGTAGAACGGCTTGCCGTGCTGCCCGGTGCGCAGCTGCTTGAAGAAGATGGGGCCGCGCGAGGTGAGCTTGATGCAGGCGGCCACCACCGCGAACAGCGGCAGCAGGGCCCACAGCGCCACCGCGGACACGGCGATGTCGAACAGGCGCTTCATGGCCATCTGGTGCGGCTTGGGCGCCACCGCGGCGAAGTGCAGGTAGCCGTCCGCCACCGCGCGGGAGTCCACCGGGCGGGCGCGGTCCAGGCGGAACGAGTGCGCCGGCAGCGCGAACGGCACGCCGAAGCGCTCCGCCAGCTTGATGGCCGCCTGCATGGACTCGCCCTGCTTGAGCGTGTTGCCCGCGATGTAGACCTCGCTGACGGGCAGCGTGCGCAGCAGGCGCTCCAGCTCGTCCGCGGGCCCCAGCACGTCCGCCGGCAGGCTGTCGCCAGAGGCGTGGTCCGCGGGGAAGCGCACGTAGCCCAGGATCTTGTGACGGCCGCGCTTGAGCAGGTCCTCGCCCGTGTAGCGGCCCATGGCGCCGGTGCCCACGATGAGCACCTCCTCCGTGGGGGCCTCCTGCGAGGCCACCTGGCGGAAGACGCCCAGGCGCAGCAGCAGGGCCACCGGCCAGAAGATGAAGAGCAGCGGCGCCAGGCCCACGTGGGCCGCGGTGGGCATCGCCAGCTCCAGCACCGCCTGGATGGTCACCACCGCCAGCGTGGTGACGGACACCAGCGCCACGTGGTCCAGCTTGCTGCGCTCGGCGAAGCGCGAGTCGTACAGGCACAGCGCCGTGCCCGTGATGAGCCACACCAGCACCGCCGTCAGCACCATGCTGGGCAGCTCCCAGCTCATGGGGAACGTCAGCCCGCCGCGCATCCAGGCGGAGCCCAGCAGCACCGCCACCAGCAGCGCCACATCCACGGTGAGGTTCAGCTTCGCCGCGAAGCCAGGGGCCAGGCGCGGCGGATCGGTGACCTCGGCCGCGGCCGGCACCCCGGAAGCCTTGACCTCGGCGCTTGCAGTCGCACTGCTCATCGTGTCCACCCCCCTCTGCTCACGTTCGGCTCTTGCAGAGGATACCGTCTAGACTAGAAAAGTTTAACCAGGAGGAAATGCAAGATTGCCAAATAGTGCGTCGCGGCGCAACCACTGCTCAGCAAGAAATACATGACAACAGGTAAAAACTTGGACACCCATCCCAGCCGTCGGGTGTGAGTTCGCGTCCATGGACATTGAGGTCCAATGGGTCCCTTGGATCCCACCTGGACCCCAAAGCCGCCGGCTGCGCCCGCCGACTGCATGTACGATGCCCGTCTGACAGTCGGGTGCCTGCGCTCCTACCGAGATGCGTCATGGCGGAAGTCATGAGGAATTCCCGGAGGTTGAGAGTGGGTCTCCAGGCGCTCTGTCCCGGTGTAGACGTTGCAGCGGCCGTTCCTTGAGAACGCGGCGAGCGTCACGCCAGCACGCAGGGCCAGGTCGATGGCCAGGGAGCTGGCGGCGGACACGCTGACCACGACGGGGATGCGGGCGCGGGCGGCCTTCTGGACGATTTCGAAGCTGGCGCGGCCGCTGACGGCCAGGACCGTGGGGGCGGCGGGGAAGGGCGGTGTGGGCAACCGGAGCGGGGCGCGCACGGCGCCGGCCAGGACCAGGGCTCCCACCACCTTGTCCACGGCGTTGTGGCGGCCCACGTCCTCATAGGAGGCGAGCAGCTCGCCATGGGCATCCAGCGCGGCGGCGGCGTGCACTCCACCGGTGTGTTCAAACGTGTGCTGGATGTCGCGCAGGCGTTCGGTGGCGCGGGCCACGGTGTGGGCGGAGAGGACGGGGCCTGGAGCGACGGGGGCGCACGTGGCCATCAGGTCGTCCACGTCGCGGCGGCCGCACACGCCACAGGCGGAGGTGGTGAGGGTGCCGCGGCGGGTGGCCTCCACGCGCTCCAGGTCGAGCACTGCACCGGCGGCGGGAACGACCTCCAGCACGTTGCCGTACCCTTCCTCGCCGGGGTGGCCGCAGTGGAACAGGCTGCCCAGGTCGTCGCCGTCGTTGAGGATGCCTTCGGCGAAGAGAAAACCCACCGCCAGCTCGCGATCATGCCCGGGGGTCCGCATGGTGGTGGCGACGGGGTCGCCATTCACGCGGATCTCCAGGGGCTCCTCCACGGCCACGCGGTCATCCTCGGCCGCACGGAGCGTGTCTCCGTCGAAGCGGCGCACGGGGCGGTGGGTGACGCCGCGCGGCTCTGGGCGAGAGACCTTGGATGTCGCGGATTGATCACGCAGCCACGCGGTGAGGAGGTCCGCGACGGCGGTGGCGGTGGCCGGCACGCGCGGGCGCGAGGCCACGGTGGACGGAAGCGTGGGCGCGTCCGTCACCAGGGCGAGCACGTCGGGGCGGGAGGCAGCGAGCGGGGATTCCAGGCCCTCGCGCCACACTTCCAGCTTCGGGAGGGGGCCGTCCTTCCAGCCCTCCACGAGCACCAGATCCACGCGGCCCGCGTCTCGCGCGAGGAGCGAAGGGGACAGGGGCTGCCGGGTGGTGAGCTGCGTGCCGTCCGGCGTGGCGAAGCCGGTGAGCGCGGCGCCCGCGGCGTCCAGGCGCGCGGTGTCGCTGCCCGGGCGGTGGAGCGGGTGCGCATCCGATGAGTGCTTCACGTACGCGACGCGCAGGCCGCGCGAGGCCAGCTCCGGCAGCAGGCGCTCCAGGAGCGTCGTCTTGCCGGCGCCGGAGTGGCCGATGAGGGCGAGCGCGGGAGGCGGCTTCATACGGCCTCCACGGCGTGGAAATCCGGTGCGTCGAAGAGCTGCACGTCCACGGACTCGCCCTGGGCGAAGTCGGCGCGGCCGGCGGGGAGCACGGCCCAGCCCCGGGCGGCCACGTTCTGCAGAATCTGTCCGGCGCCCTGGGGACGCAGGCGGGCCCACGGTTCAACGCTGTCCTCGCGCGCTTCGAGCGCCGAGACGGTGACGAGGTAGGTGAGGCCGGCCTGCTTGTGGCGGGGCTCGGAGAGGCGAGCGCGGGTGACGCGGCGCTGTTCGATGACGCCCTGGTGCTTGAAGAGGAGGGGCCGCGCGAACTGGTCGAACGCGACGGTGGCGGCGCCGGGGTTGCCGGGCAGCACGACGACGGCGGTGGAGCCCAGGCGGGCCACGGCCACGGGCTTGCCGGGCTTGAGCGCGACGCCGTCCACGAGGAAGCGCACGCCCATCCGGGTGAGGACGCGCTTCACGCAGTCCTTGTCGCCCACGGACGCGCCGCCGGTGGTGATGAGCACGTCGACCTGAGGCGCGAGCTGCTCCAGCTGGGCGTGCAGCTCCGCTTCGTCATCGCGCGAGCGGGCCAGGTGCGTGACGTCCGCGCCGGCCTCGCGGGCCAGGGCGGCCACGAGGAGGCGGTTGCTCTCGAAGACCTGGTGGGGTTGCGCGGGCTGGCCAGGGGGAACGAGCTCGTCGCCGGTGGCGATGACAGCGACGCGCGGCGCGGGGCGCACGAGCGCGGTGGCTTCACCCAGCGACGCGAGCACGCCGAGCACGGTGGCGTCCACGCGCTGGCCGGCGGGGAACAGCGGAGTGCCGGGCATCACCTCTTCGCCAGCGCGGCGCAGGTCATGGCCGGGGGCGACGGAGACGAAGAGGTCCACGTGGGAGCCGTCGTCGGTGGGGCGCGCGGCCTCCTGGCGGACGACGGCGTCGGCGCCGGGGGAGAGGGGGGCGCCGGTGAAGACGCGCGCGGCCTCGCCGGGCTGGAGGGCGCGGCGCGGGAGGTGGCCGGCGTAGACGGTGTCGACGACGCGCAGGCGCGCGGGGCGGTCGCGGTTGGCGCCCCGGGTCTCCTCGGCGCGCACGGCCCACCCGTCCATGGCGGAGTTGTCGCAGCCGGGCAGCGCGCGTGACGCGACGATGCCAGCGGCGAGGAACCGGCCATGGGCTTCCATCAAGGGAAGCCGGGCGGGGGCCGCGGGCAGAATGGCATCGAGCGCGGCCAGTCGCGCGGCGGGGAGG
>NZ_RAWF01000198.1:0-18417 GCF_003612075.1 Corallococcus sp. CA041A | reverse complement strand
GCTGGGGCCTTCGTTGGCGGGGGCGCCGGGCGCACGGCGCGGCGGGCGGACCAGGGCGCTCGCCAGCTCGAACTGGTCGCGGAAGGAGTAGTCGACGACGGAGTTGCGCCAGCGCGACTCCACCGCTTCATAGAGCGCGAGCACCTTCTCCAGCAGCACGGAGCCCTGGCTCGTGCGGTTCGACGGGGGCGTCGCGTCCACGGTGACGAAGCCTCGCCCCGGGACGAGCACGTGCGTCCAGGCGTGCGCGTCGCCCGCGCGCACCAGGTAGCCGCCGTCCATGCGCGCGCCGCCATAGAAGCCCGTGGCGAGCCGCGCCCCGATGCCCTGTGTGCGCAGCATCAGCGTGAGCGCGGTGGCGAAGTGCTCGCAGTGGCCTGCCTTGCGCACGAAGAGGAACTCCGCCAGCGGATCCTCCGGCGTGCCTGCCTGCTCCAGCGTGTACCCGTAGTCGCGCTGCAGGAAGGTGGCGAGCTTGCGCGCGGCGGCCAGCGGCTCCTTCTCTCCCTGGAGCACCTGCGCCGCGAGCTGTGCGACGCGCGCGTCCAGGTGCTCGGGCAGCGCCAGGAGCTGGTCGCGCTCCACCTGGACCAGGCCGTCGGACATGCCCTTCTTCGCGTCCGGCGGCAGGCTGTAGGCTTCGTAGGTGTACGAGGGCGCGGTGACGGTGAAGCGCACCTCGCCCCCGCCCTGGAGCTGCACCGGGCTGTTCCGGGTGCCGGTGGGCGTGTGCGCCATGGCGTTGCCCAGGCGCGAGGGCGTCTCCAGGGCAATCAGCGTGCGGGCGCCGTACGCGGGCAGCAGCTCGATGCGCTGGTGGAGGAGCGTGTCGCTGGCGGGGCGCAGGGTGATCTGCCGCTCCGTCTGCTGCGCGCCGACGACGTTCGTCCACTCCATGCCGTCGAAGGTGTCGTAGGTGCGGCCCACCCAGTAGGCGTCCAGCGCTTCGCGGCCTGGATCCGGCGTGAGCGTGGCGCGCAGCACCACGCGCGGGTTGCCCTTGATGGTGCCCGCGCCGCCCAGCCGCACGGTGTTGGAGTAGCCCGCGCTGCTCACCGCGCCGAAGCCCGGCGCCGAACGCGGCCCCACCATGGCCCAGTTGAGGCGGGGGAAGAGGACGAAGAAGGCCACCGCGCCGGCCACCGCGAACATCACGCCCACGGACAGTGGCCGCAGCACCGCGCGCACCGGCACGGGCTCGCCGTCCGGCACCGCCGCCTCCACCACGCCCAGCGCCAGCGCCAGGCTGGCCAGCACCCCGAAGGCGATGAGGCACAGCGCGTACGTCATGTCTCCCGACAGCGCCGCGCCACCGGCCACCATCAAGAGGCCCGTCAGGTGCGTCTGTCCATCCGCCGCGGCGTCCGGCGTGGACAGCATCCGCTGCGCGGCGATGAGGCTCGCGAAGGCGCACGCCGCCACCACCGCGTTCATCGCGCCGGCCGTCAGCTGGAGGCCCAGGAGCACCGCGGCGATCAGCAGCCCCAGCGCGGACAGGCGGGAGAAGCGCGCGACGAGCCGCACGTCGCACAGCGCCAGCACCAGCGCTCCGATGAAGACGCCCAGCACCCACACGGGCAGCTGGCCGGACATGGCCATCGCGGCGAAGGCGAAGCCCACCGCCAGGTCGCGCAGGGCGAGCCGCAGCCTCAAGGGGCGCTTCACGCCGCCTCCCGGGAGTCCGTCCCTGCGTCCACGCCCTCGAAGCCCACCCACGCGAGCGCCTGGAGGATGCGCCGCTCCTGCGAAGCCCCCGCCGCGGGCCGCAGCGCGCGCTCCGGCAACTGGAGGCCGACCTCATGTCCCGCGTCCAGCAGTTGGTGCGCCTGGGCGGCGACCTCTTCACACCGGCGCTCCAGCGCGTCACCCGTGAGGCCCGTCTCCAGCGCGAGCTTCCAGATGCGGCGCTCCTCGCGCTCGCGCTCCACCTTCAGGAGTCGCCCCGCCGCGGCGCTCTTCAGCCAGTGGATGCGGCGCGCGTCCTCGTTCGGGGCAAGCTCGCGCAGGCCCGCCACGTCGCCGGTGCCGTCAAGGTGGCGCGGGCTGCCTGACTCGCCCCGGGGGCCCTTCTCCGCGGGCCCCGGTTCCTTGCAGGCGTAGCCACGGCGCGGATACACGAGCAGCGTTCCCTCCAGGGAGAACACGCGCGTCTTGGCGAACAGGCCCAGGGGCCACGTGGTGGTGACGCGCACGCCGGACAGGCGCACGGGCCCCCGGTGTGGCGCGGCCAGGTCCGCCCGGACGATGTGCTCCTTGCCCGCGGACAGGTGCCCCAGCTTCCCGGTGCCGGTGAGCGGGGAGAGGTCCTCGGAGAACGTCAGCGCGAAGCCGTGCCCCTTCTTGCGCGATACCGCCCAGCGGTAGGCGAAGGGCTCGCGCGCGAAGGCCGCGTCCGCGCCCACCCGGCGCACCGTCAGGTCGCGCAGGCAGCGCTCCGACAGCACGCCGGACACCACCACCATGCTGAGCAGCAGGCCCAGCAGCAGGTAGAGCAGGTTGTTGCCCGTGTTGAGCGCGCCCAGCCCCACGCCGAACGTCACCACCAGGTACGTGCGGCCCGTCTTCGTCACCGACAGCGTGCGCGGCGGACGAAGGAGGGCGCGCAGCCGCGCCTTGAGTGGGGGGCGGGCAGGGGCCTTCACCGGGGCGCCGCCACCTTGCGGGCGATCTCCTCCACCAGGTGCGCTGCCTCGTCCCGCGCGGACACGCCCTGCACGGCGCTCCTCAAGAGCACGCGGTGCGCCCAGCAGGGCACCATCATGGCGCGCACGTCACCGGGGGTGACGAAGTCGCGCCCTTCCCACAAAGCCTGCGCCCGGGCCGCGGACCCCAGCGCCAGCACCGCGCGGGTGGACGCGCCGCGCTCCAGGTCGCCGTGCTCGCGCGTGGCCCGAGCCAGCCGCACCACGTAGTCCGCCACCGTCGCGTCCAGCTTCACGTCCTGGGTGAACTCACGCAGCGACGCCAGCTCCTCCGGCCCCGTCACCGCCTCCACCGACGGCAGCGGGGACGCCGCGCCGCGCGTGGTGAGCAGGCGCGCCTCCACGTCCGGTGCCGGGTGGCCCAGGGACAGGCGCACGAGGAAGCGATCCAGCTGCGAGTCCGGCAGCGGATAGGTGCCGGAGAAGTCCACCGGGTTCTGGGTGGCCACCACCGTGAAGGGCGAGGGCAGCGCGTGGGTCTGCCCGTCCAGCGACACCTGGCCCTGGGCCATGCCCTCCAGGAGCGCGGACTGGGTGCGCGGGGGCGCGCGGTTGAGCTCGTCCGCAAGCACCAGCTGCCGGAACAGCGGCCCGGGCCGGAAGGAGAAGGTGGCCGTCTGCGCGTGGAACACCTGCGCGCCCAGGATGTCCGCCGGCAGCAGGTCCGCGGTGAACTGGATGCGAGCGAAGGACAGGGCGCACGCTCGGGCCAGGGCCTCCGCCAGCGTCGTCTTGCCCACGCCGGGCATGTCCTCCAGGAGCAGGTGCCCGCCGGCCACCACGCAGGTGACGACGCGCCGCACCTCCTCCGGTTTTCCCTGCACGGCTCGGCCAAGCTGGGCGGCGAGCCGCTCCATCACCGCGCGCGCGGAAGCAGGGGAGGGAACTGGACCGAGGACGCGAGCGGGCTGGGTCATCTGGGCGCGGACTCTAGCCCAGGCAAACGCCCGCCGGCACCCCTCCAGGCCGCCCGTGTTCCACGCCGGATGCCCGCTTGCCTTGGAGGCGCGGGCACTTGCCGGGGATGCACACGGCCCGGAGGGCCCTTCATCCTCAGACGGAGAGGATGTCCTCGGGCGTGTAGTACGCCCGGTGCGTCGTCGGCGAGGCCAGCACGCCGAAGTAGCGGAACATCCGCTCGTGGTGCGTCGCCAGCCCGCGCAGCTGCACGGCGCCGTCCTTCAGGCCGTGGGTCAGGATGCCCACCGCGCTGTCCTTGAACTCACGCAGGTGCGCGAAGTCCAGGACCACCTCGCTCTGGCCCAGCGCCTGGAGCGAGTTGCGCAGCTCCTGGGCCGTGCGGCCGTCCAGCGTTCCTTCCAGGCGCAGCGTGATCCGACCCGCCGCCTCCTCCTCCCGATGAATCTGAAGCCCCGTCATGATCCGCGCTCCCGCTAAGGTGTGCACGTGTGTGCCACCCGCGATGTGATGGCGGCTGCCGCACGTTTCCGGACCACAGGGGTGGTCCGGGTTCCCACCGCGGGGTGGGGGTGCACAGCCGGAGCCGAACAGTGCATCTTCACCGGCGATCAGGTCAGTGCCGGGCATGCAACTTCGGCTGGAGTGTTGGCGACCGGGCGGAGCGCATGTCACGCAGCGGTCAACCCTTGCGGTCGGCTGTCGGCTGCTCGGCACGCAGGCTGATGGCGCGCTCCTGCTGGGCCTTCAGCTTGCGGAACTCCTTCACGACCTTGGCGGGGTAACCGGCCATGAACTTCACCCGGTTTTCCTTCTTGGCCAGGATGCGCTTGGCCAGCCCCGGGCCTGCGTTGTAGGCGACGAGCGCGCCCTCCACGGAGCCGAAGCGGCTGATGAGGTCCGCCAGGTACGCGGTGCCCAGGTTCACGTTCGTCTCGAAGTCGAACAGGTTGGTGTGGCGGCCCAGCCGCCAGCCGGACTTCTCCGCCAGGTACTTGCCCGTGTCCGGCATCACCTGCATGAGGCCCATGGCGCCCACGCCGGACACCGCGTAGTTGTTGAAGGACGACTCGCAGCGGATCAGCGCCACCACCAGCAGCGGATCCAGGTTGTTGCGCTCCGCCTCGCGGACGATGGAGACCGCCAGCCGGCGCTGCTGCCGCTCCGGGAGCCCGGAGGCGCGCACGGCCTCGGCCACGCCCATCTGCTCCGCGCGGAGGTAGTCCGCCTCGTCCTCATAGTGCTGCAACCGGGCCAGGGCGGCCTTGAGCTGTGCGTCCTTCTCCGCCAGCTGCGCCCTCAGGGCCGCGACGTCCGGCGCTTCCCCCTGCGCACCCACCGGAACCTGCACCGGGAACGCCACCGCATTCGTCCCCATCAGCACCACCGCCGCCGCCATCGCCACCGTCCAACCCCTCATCACGCCCTCCCCTGGCGCCCGACCACACGCGCCCGCTGACTCGCCCACACCCAGCGGCTAAGCAGGCAACGTGCCAGCGTACGTAGCGTGCGCCAGCTGCCTCACGGATCCTTAAGAGAGGGGCTGAAACAGGACCGGCAGGGCCCACGGCATCCGGAAAAAATGCCCGGTCTGGGAAGTTTGTTTCCCAACCTGACCCTGCAGAAAGCTCCACCTGTTGCCGCGCTGCCTCCGCGTTCCTAGCTTGCGCCCGGTCTGATTATCCGAGGCCCTGTGTGGCGGGAGGCGTGGCGTGTACTGGACCATGGGCATCATCTTGATGGTGTTGTGGGTGATGGGGCTGATCACCGGTTCAACGGAGGGGCAGTGGGTGCACCTGCTCCTGGTGTTCTCGCTCATCGCGTTCGTGCTGGCCGTCGCGTCGCTGGGGCGCCGGCGGGGGCTGGCATGAACCTGCCGGAGCTGGACATGGCGTGGCTGGAGCTGCCGCGGGACAAGGCGGGCTTCGTGCGGCGCGAATGTCCCCGCTGCCAGCGCTCCTTCAAGACGCGGCCCAGCCGCCACGACGCGGGGATGCTGCAGCGGCTGCTCGCGGGCTACTTCCCCTTCGAAAACCTCCACGAGGCGTACACGCCCGAGGAGCTGCCCGCGTGGCACTGCCTGTACTGCGGCCACCGCGCGCTGCCGGACGCATGGCTCACGCCGGATCAGTCCGCGCACGTGGAGCAGATGGCGCGCGCGTGGGCGAACCACGTGCGGTACGAGCAGCTGGCGTACGTGCAGCGCACGCTGTCCCAGAACCCGCGGCCCACCTTCATCTCCGTGGCGCCGGAGCCGCTGCCCCGGCCGCTGCCTCCGGACGAGGAGATGCTGCGCACGCTCCCCATGGTCTGCTGCGGGGACGAGGTGCAGGCCCAGTGGGAATGGGATCTGCCGATGGTCTGTCCGCGCTGCGGCGCGCACCACGGCGGGCTTTCGGGCCGCCACCAGGTGCAGCTGGAGTTCGTGCACGAGTAGTGGACGGGCAGGGCGCGCGGAGGGCAGGCTCCTTCGCGCGATGAAGCCGTTCCCCCCGGTCCGGGTGGTGTTGCTGGCCCTGCTCCTGCTGGGCCCGGCCGCCGCCCATGCCCACGAAATAGAGGTCGCGCCCGGAGCGGTGGACGGCTTCGCCGGCTGGGTGGGCGAGGGCATCCGCCACATCCTGGCCGGGGCGGATCATCTCCTGTTCCTCTTCGCGGTACTGCTGGTGGGCGGCTCGTTCCGGCGGATCCTCTTGTTGGTGACGTCCTTCACGCTGGCGCACTCGCTGACGCTCGGGCTCACGGCCCTGGGCGTGGTGACGCTGGGCGCGCGGGGCACGCGGTGGGCCGAGGCCGCGATCGCCGCTTCCATCCTCTACATGGCGCTGGAGAACCTGCTCTTGCGCCGGCACGGGCACCGCGCGGGGCTGACCTTCCTGTTCGGCCTGGTGCATGGGCTGGGCTTCGCGAGCGTGCTCGGTGGCTACGGGCTGGGGGCGGACGCGGTGCCGGCGCTCGTGGGCTTCAACCTGGGGGTGGAGATGGGGCAGGCGGTGGTGGTGGCCTTCCTGGTTCCCGTGCTGCGAATCGTTCAGCGCAGGCCCCGTCTGCACTCGAGGGTTGTGCGCCTGTCGTCCATTGGCCTCGCGGGAGTGGGGCTTTATTGGATGGTTGCCCGCGCGGTCGGTTGAATTGCACCAACAGCGTTCCTAGCTTGCGTCTCACGAGGGTGGGGGAGGGACGCTGATGGGAGCGAGGCATACCCGGCTGGCAGCCGCACTGGCCGCCGCGTGGGAGGCAGAAGTGGTGTCGGCCCGCCGTATGACGGGGCTGGCGGAGCGCATGAACGACGCGCGGGTCCGGGCGCGCCTGATGGTGCTGGCCGCCTTCTGCCGCGCCCATGCATCACGGCTCCTGGCCCGCCTGGCGGCGCTGGGACGAGGGCCGTTGCCGGTGCCTCCAGAGGAAATCGATCTGGATCCGGACACGGTGCTCGAGCTGCGCCGGGAGGGGGCCTTCGCTCGCGCATCGGCCGCGCGCTACGAGACAACCGCGGAGATGGCGCGCCAGCACGCGGACCTGTCATCCGCCTGGGTCTGCGAGCTGAACCGGACCGAGGAGCAGGACCGGGCCCGGGAGCTGCTCGCCCTGGCGGAAGGAGCCCTGGCGGCGGTGCGGCGGGGCGAGTCCCAGGCCGTCGCGGCTCCCGCGGATTCCTGAGGGGGCGGAAAGAGGGCCGGGCGCGGGGAATGCGCTCGGTCGGTGACAGTCCCGGCGTCTTGGGCGTATGAATCCGCCCATGGCGAAGGAGAGCTACAACGATCTCATCTTCCAGCTCGGCGACCTGGCCCGGGACGTCCTCCCGGGCAAGCCGAACTGCCCCCGCTCCATGGAACGCGTCTACCGCGCCGAAGAGGTGCTGGAGGCGCGCCGGGACGAGCTGGCGGCGCTGGAAGCGGAGATGAACGACGAGGACGTGGCCTATCAGGACTTCCTGGCGCAGCATGAGGACGACTGCGGCGCCCAGAAGGAGATCACCGGCCGTTTCCAGAAGGCCGTGACGGCGGTGGAAGGCAAGGTGAAGGGGCTTCGCAAGACGCTGGCCACCCGCCGCGCCGACCTGCGCTACGCCATCGTGGGCCTGAAGAAGCTGGAGGCGAAGCTCGCGGACCTGGAGATGACCACCCAGGATCCGGTGAAGCTGGACGCCGCCAAGCAGAACCTCAAGAAGAACCGCATCGCCCAGATGCGCCTGGCGCGCGAGGTGGAGGACTGGGAATCCCAGCTGGCGGCCTCCCTCACGCCCACCCCCGGCCAGCCCGGCGCGGCCGGCATCCTGGCGCACAAGCGCCTGATCGAGCTGGAGGACGCCGCGGAAGAGCAGAAGACGCAGCACGACGCCCGGATGGCGGAGCTCGACCAGGCCATCGCCACCAAGGAGGAGGAGATCAAGGGCGCGGAAGATTATCTGGATCAGGCCCTGTTCCTCCTCGGCGAAGAGGTGTATGCCCAGCGCATCGCGGACGGGCAGCTCAACCCCTTCTACAAGCGGTTGGACGTTGCGCAGTGAGGGGTACGCCCACCCTTGGTGCTTGACGTTGAGGACGTGTTTGCTATCTTGCGCCGCTTCCTGGCGGCCGCAGGTACGCGTGTAGGCCAGTTCATTGAATTCATTGGGCTTTCAGCGCCACGGGCGCTCGCTGTGAGGACGACGTGAAGGGTCTGATTGGCAAGAAGATCGGCATGACCCAGGTGTTCAACGACGAGGGCAACCTCGTTCCGGTGACGGTCATCGACGTCAACACCTGTCTGGTGGTCGGCAAGCGCACCCCGGAGAAGGATGAGTACTCCGCGGTGACCGTGGGCTTCGGCGAGATCCGCGAGAAGCTCTTGAACAAGCCGCAGCTCGGCTTCTTCAAGAAGGCCAGCGCCACGCCGCGCCGTCACCTGCGCGAGTTCCGCGTCACGGCCGAGGAGGCCGCGGGCTTCAACGTGGGCGACGCCGTCAAGGCGGACATGTTCACCAAGGGCGAGCTGGTGGACGTCACCGGCGTGACCAAGGGTCGCGGCTTCTCCGGCGTCATGCGCCGCTGGAGCTTCAAGGGTTCGCAGACCAAGACCCACGGAACGCACGAGTATCAGCGTCACCCGGGCGCCATCGGTCAGCGTAAGACGCCGGGCCGTACGTACCCGAACAAGAAGATGCCGGGTCACTACGGCGTCGACCGCGTCACCACGCAGAACCTGACCGTGGTGGACGTGGACGTGGAGAAGGGCCTCGTGCTCGTGAAGGGCGCGGTCGCCGGCCACAACGACGGCATCGTCATCGTGCGCCCCTCCATCAAGGTGGCCATGCGCGCGCAGCACAAGGCCGCGCGCTGATTCGCAGCCACTGACGCCGGGGCGCTTCACCGCGCCCCGTCAGACGCCCCGCTTCCAGCACCTTCGGGTTGCTGGGCGGGGCGTTCGTCGTTTCCGGGTGCGGTGTCCGCGCGTGCGTGCGGGGCCTGAGGCCGCGTATCCCCGTGGAAACGTTGAGTGCTGGTCGCCCTGGGGACAAAGGGCGAAAACTTTACCGACTGCCGCTGGGATCCGCTTGCGGTGAATGGGCGCCGTGCTCACATCGCTGTCCCACGCCGGAGCCTCGCCGTCCAAGCAGACGGGTTGCCATCCGGATCACCCAACGGCCCACCCCCGGGCCGGGCAGGAGATATGAACGCACGCACGCTTCGCGTCTTCGCCGCGCTGAGCCTCTCGCTGACGGCTCTCGGCGCCGCCGCACAGGAAGACGGCGTCCTGGACTCGGCGGTCGTCCGCAACCGGCTCTACAAGCCCGCGGGCCATCCGGAGCTGTCCCTGTCCGTGGGCCTGCCAGTGCAGACGCACCTGACGGCGCACTACTTCTTCGACGTTGGGCTGGCCTACAACCTGTTCGACACGTTCGCGCTGGAGGCGCGCGCGGGCTACGCCGTCAGCCGCCACACGGGCCTGGCGCGCTCCATCTCCGAGTCCTTCCTGGACCGCGAGGACAAGCGCGTCACGGACGAGCTGGAGGACATGTGGCGGATGGGCCTGCACGGCGTCATCGGCGCGCGGTGGGCTCCCATCTACGGGAAGATCAGCCTCGTCGCGGACATCCCGGTGCACTTCCAGACGTACCTCTGGGCGGGCGGCGGCCTCACCAACCTGAAGCGCCAGTCCGTCATCCAGTGCTCCCAGGTGGTGGACCGGGCCGCGGGCGTCTGTGACAACCGCACGGCCGTGGATGACCGGGGCAGCGCCACGGAGAACTACTGGGTGAAGGAGTCGCGCGTGGCGCCGGTGGTGTCCGCCGCGCTGGGCTTCCGCTTCTTCATCAAGGAGCAGCACGGCATCCGGCTGGAGCTGCGCGACTGGATCTTCAAGGACAGCTACCGCGTGAACCTGCTGCGCGACGACTGGGAGGCCGGCAATCCCACCGGCGAGCCCGCCGGCAGCCCAGGCCTCACGCACCTGGTGCAGTTCGACCTCGGCTACACCTTCTCGTTCTGACCCATTCCTATGCGACCCTTCCGTTCCATCGCGCTCCTCGTCGCCGCGGTGCCTGCCCTCGCGTTCGCGCAAGGCGCCTCCCCGGCGCAGCCGCCGGCCGCTCCGGGTCCGGATGCGACCGCGCCGGCCTCTCCTTCACCGGCTGAACCGCCGGAGCGCCAGCGCACCGAGCGCGACGCGCCGGCAGTGCCCCAGTCCATTCCTGAAGCCGCGCCGGCGACGCCGTCCGCGCCCGCCGTCACCGGTGAGGGCGACGCGGACAGCGCGCCGGCCTCCGAGCCCTCCAGTGTGCAGGCTCCAGCGGCCACTCCGACCACGGACGCGCCGGTGCTGGACACCGGTGAAGCGCCGCGCACCACGGACGCGCAGCAGCAGCGGCTGGTGAATGGCGCGCCGCTCTACAACCCGAACGTCAACGTCCACATCGTCCAGAAGAAGCGCTTCGCGGACGAGGGCAAGCACGAGCTGGTGCTGTACCCCGGCGTCGTGCAGGTGAACGGCAAGTTCACCAACCACGTGGGCACCGGGCTGAACTACGTCTACCACCTGCAGGAGAACTTCGCCCTCCAGGTGGGCGGCCAGTACAACTGGTACTCCGACGAGAGCGACTTCAACCTGGAGCTCATCGACAAGGTGCGCGAGCAGGCCCAGGCCGCGTCGTCACTGCTGCTCCAGTGGGGCGCGTACGCGGGCGTGGAGGTGACGCCGCTCTACGGCAAGTTCGCCTTCTTCAACAACTCGCTGGCGCAGTTCAGCGTGGTGCTCAGCGGCGGCGCGGGCATCGGCAAGACGCGCCACCTCATCCGCCCGGAAGTGGCGAACGAGGTGGAGGGGCAGACGTTCCAGGTGCCCGCGCGCTTCGGCGACACGGGCAACAAGTTCCTGGGTGAGGTGGGCGGCGGCTTCCGCGTGCAGTTCGGTGAGCACTACGCCCTGCGCCTGGAGGTGCGCGACCTCATCTACACCGCGCGCGTGGACAAGGTGGATGGCTGCAACCTGGCGGACTTCGAGGCGCTGGAGGCCGCGCGTGCCGCCAACCAGCCCTTCGACGGTCTCAGCCTGAGCGGCAGCTGCAAGGTGGCGAAGTTCGACGGCGTGGACCCGAAGACGAAGAAGAACTACCGCGAGGACATCATCCTCGGGAGGGACCTCGTCGCCGAGCCTTCGTCGGACGTCCTCAACAACGTCAGCTTCTACGCTGGCTTCTCGGTGCTCTTCTAACCATGTCCCGACTGCTCCGACTCCTCGTCGTCCTCGGGCCCCTCGCCGTGTCCCCGGTGGCCCTCGCCCAGCAGGACGTGGGCACCTACAACCGCGCGCTCTCCGCCTTCAACGAAGGCAAGCTCGACACCGCGGCCCCCCTCTTCGCGCGGCTGGCGGAAGGGGAGGACGCGGACCTGAAGGGCAAGGCCGAGTTCTACCTGGCGCAGACCTTCGCCAAGAAGGACCTGCCCGTCGCGGCCTTCATCTCCTACGCGGCCATCGTCAACGCCGGCCCGACGCACCCCTCGTACCTCAAGGCCATCGAGGGGCTGGTGGACATGCAGCAGCGGCTGGATGAGCAGAACCTCATCCCCAGCATCCTCAACCAGGCCTACACCGACGAGGTGCGCGACCGCTGGGTCACGCTGCCCAAGGAGGTGCTGGCGCGCATCAACTACCTGGTCGGCACCGCCAGCCAGCGCCGCATGCGCTTCGAGGAGTCCCGCTCGCTCCTGGAGGCCGTGCCCGCGGACAGCCGTGTCTACGCGAAGGCCCGCTACCTGCTGGGCACCGTGCTCGCCGACCCGCGCTTCCCGGGGCGTCCCGGGGAAGGGGAGACGCTGGACAAGGAGGCCATCGCCGCGTTCCAGGTCGTGCTCAACACCCGGGAGCCGCAGGTGGAGCTGCCGGAGACGCGCGAGCTGGCGCTGCTGGCGCTGGGCCGCGTGCACTACCGTCGCGGTGAGTACGCGGACGCGGTGAAGGCGTACGAAGGCGTGCCCCGTTACGCGCGCTTCTGGGACCAGGCCCTGTTCGAGAACGGCTTCGCCCGCTTCCAGAACGAGGACTTCGGCGGCGCGCTGGGCAGCCTCCAGGCGCTGCACGCGCCGCAGTTCGAGGGCGCCTTCCAGCCTGAGTCGTGGATCCTCAAGGCGACCGTCTATTACTACTCGTGCCTCTACGACGAGGTGAAGACGACGCTCGCCGCGTTCGACGAGCGCTACGGCCCCATGGCGAAGCAGCTGGAGCCCTTCACCGGCGAGGACGTGGCGCCCATCCAGGCCTTCAACCTGGTGGCCTCCGAGAACCGCCGCCTGCCGCGCGCCGTCTACCTGTGGATCCGCAACAACGAGCGTATCCGTGAAGTGATGCGGACCCTGTCGCGCGTGGACCAGGAGAAGCGCGCCATCAGTGAAGGCCCGTGGCGCGGGACGCCGTTCGCCGCGCAGACGGTGGCGTCGCTCGAGGACATCCGCACCACGCTGCTCCAGGTGGGCGGCACGCTGGCGAAGAACCGCATCAAGGAGGCCGCGGACAACCTCCGCACCTTCTCCGACCAGGCGGAGATCATCCGCGTGCAGACCGCGCTGGATGAGAAGGACCTCTTCTCCGAGGGCGTGGACCAGAAGGCGCTGCTCACCCGCCAGACGCTCTACCGCCCGAAGATGCCCGGCGCGGCGTGGAACTACTGGCGCTTCCAGGGCGAGTTCTGGATCGACGAGATCGGCTACTACCAGTACACGCTCAAGCGGGGCTGCCCCGCACGGCAGGAGAAGTAGGCAAGTAGGAGCCGGGCGCACCCGGCCGCCAGGAGCAGCACCCCAAAGAGGCCCCTCCACCGTGCGTTTGTCACGGAGGACGGGGCCTCTTCGCGTGATGTTGAGTCCTGGAAGGTGGCTCGGCGTGATCGCGTACGCCGGGGCACAAGGCACGTTCCGGGCCACTTCTCAATCTGGGTACCCGCGTCTACTTTCCGTCGTCCCTCCCAATTGGGCAGAAGTTTTCCCAAGTAGGCGAGGCGCGGTTCTCCAGGAGCTCGCATGAAGGTGGTTCTTCGGTTCGGTGCACTGGCGGTGGGCGTCGCGCTCGCGGCTGGTGGGGTGGGGGAGGCGGCGGAGGAGACGGCACCGCCGCGGAAGGTGGCGACGAAGAAGTCCTCTTCGAAGGCAGCGGCCAGGAAGGCCGAGGCCGCGAGCAAGAAGGACAAGGAGGAGGCGAAGAAGGCGGAGCTGCCGCCCGGCGTGGCACCCCAGGACATGCGCAAGGGCCCGGCGCGGGTGAAGCCCGCCACGGCCAAGTTCGCGGACATGCCGCGCATCGCGGACTCCAAGAAGGACGCGCTCGCGGACAAGAAGCGCGACGAGGCCATTGAAGGCTTCAAGCGCCTCATCCCCAAGCTGCAGGAGACTTCCACGCAGAAGGCGGAGATGCAGTACCGCCTGTCGGAGCTCTACTGGGAGAAGTCCAAGTACCTCTACCAGCTGGAGATGGAGAAGTTCCTCACGGCGGAGAAGGCCTACGACGCCGCCGTGGCGCGCGGTGAGAAGGCCACCGCGCCGGAGCAGGACCACCGCGACTCCGAGCGCTACCGCGCGGAGACGATGCGCATCTACGAGGCCATCCTCAGCGAGTACCCGGACTACCCGGCCCGCGACGAGGTCCTCTTCTCCCTGGGCTACAACCTCTACGATCTCAACCGCCGCGCGGACGCGGTGGCGCGCTACGAGGAGCTGATCCGCGACTTCCCGAAGTCGCAGTTCGTCCCGGACGCGTACATCCAGCTGGGCAACCACTACTTCGAGAACAACAAGCTCGCGCCCGCGAAGGAGAACTACGAGAAGGCGCGCGCCTCTGGCGTTCCGAAGATCTACGCCTACGCCACCTACAAGCTGTCCTGGTGTGACTTCAACGCGGGCGACCTGGACGCGGGCCTGAAGAAGCTCCACGAGGTGGTGGACTACGCCAGCCAGCGTGGCGAGGAGCTGGGCGACCTGCGCACGGAGGCCCTCAACGACCTCACCGTCTTCTACGTCCAGCTGGATCAGCCGAAGGAGGCGCTCGCCTACTTCAAGCAGAAGGCTCCGGCCAGGCGCCAGGGCCGGCTGCTCGCGAAGACGGCCGCGGGCCTGGTGGACGCGGGCCACTTCGACAGCGCCATCCTGGTGTACCGCACGCTCATCGACGACTCGCCCATGGGCGCGAACGCGCCGGAGTACCAGCAGGCGGTGGTGCGTGCGTTCGAAGGCCTGCGCCAGCGCCAGCAGGTCCGCAAGGAGATGAAGCGGATGGTGGACCTCTACCGCCCGGGTGGCGAGTGGTGGACCTCCAACGCCAGCAACGCGGGCGTGCTGCGCAACGCCTTCAGCGTCACCGAAGAGGCCATGCGCGTGATGGTCACCGAGTACCACCAGGAGGCGCAGAAGACGCGCCAGGTGGAGACCTACCGGCTCGCGCGCGACATCTACAAGCAGTACGTGGACGCGTTCGCCTCCAGCGACAACCCGGAGTTCGTGGCGGACTCCGCCTTCAACATCCGCTTCTTCTACGCGGAAATCCTCTGGGCCCTGGAGGAGTGGGAGGCCGCCGCCGGTGAGTACGACGCCGTGGTGGCGTTCAAGATTCCGGACCGCGACTCCGCGAAGGAGGTCTCCAACGAGGCCTATCGCAAGAGCGCCTCGTACAACGCGGTGCTCGCCTACGACAAGCTGGTCAAGATCGAACGCGGCCAGCTCTCCAAGAGCGACCTGAAGGACGGCCAGAAGGTCGACGAGAAGAAGGACAAGGGCGACGTCGCCAAGCAGAAGCTGGTGAAGCGCGACGCCAAGGAGCAGGCCGAGCAGTCGCTCACGAAGTTCGAGGACCGGCTGGTCGCCGCGTGCGACACGTACAACACCCTCTACCCGGGCAACCAGGATGAGATCGACCTGCGCTACCAGGCCGCCGTCATCCTCTACGACCGCGCGCACTTCGTGGACGCGGCCCGCCGCTTCGGGGAGATCATCGAGAAGTTCCCGGAGGAGCGCCGCTCGCGCGACGCCGCGGACCTGACCATGTACGTGCTGGAGAGCCGCGAGGAGTGGAAGGAGCTCAACACGCTCTCGCGCAAGTTCCTGGGCAACAAGAAGCTGTCCAAGCCCGGTTCGGACTTCGCCCTGCGCGTGTCCCGCGTGGTGGAGGGCAGCCAGTACAAGTACGTGGATGAGGTCGTCTACAAGAAGGAGAAGAACCCGGCGAAGGCCGCCGAGGAGTTCCTCACCTTCGTGACGGAGTTCCCCAAGTCGGAGAACGCGGACCGCGCGCTCACCTACGCGATGGTCATCGCGCAGGAGGCCGGTGAAGTCGACAAGGGCATCATCGCTGGCGAGCGCGTCCTCAAGGAGTACCCGAACAGCAGCTTCGAGCTGAAGACGCGCTACACGCTGTCCGGCCTCTACGAGAAGGTCGCCGAGTTCAAGAAGGCCGCGGCGATGTCCGAGTCCTTCGTGGCCGAGTACGACGCGGCGGTGAAGGCCCGCGAGACTCAGTCGAAGAAGGACAAGGACAAGAAGGCCAAGGCCACCACCGTCGCGAAGAAGGACGACACGCCGGGCGCAGTGGAGGACGTGGAGTCCAAGCGCGCGCAGAAGGCCGCCGAGCTCAAGGCGCAGGTGGACGCGGCGGGCGAGTGGGTGGCGGACGCGCTCTTCAACGCGGGCGTCTGGTACGACGGACTGGGCGAGTCCCAGAAGGCCGTCACCGCCTGGAACAACTACCTGGCGCGCTTCAAGGACCGCAAGGACGTGCCGCAGGTGGCCTTCTCCATTGGCCTCGTCTGGGAGAAGGAGAAGAAGTGGGGCGACGCGGCCCGCGCCTTCAACCGGTTCGTGGAGGACTACGGCCGCGACTCGCGCACCGCCGCGGGGCAGGCGTACCTGGCGCGGTACCACGAGCTGCTCTCGTACCAGAAGCTGAAGGACGTGCGCGGCCAGGAGAAGGCGCAGGACGAGCTGGTGCGCGGCTGGAACAAGCTCGCGGAGGGCGTGCGCAAGGACACCGCGGTGCTCAACGCGTACGGCCACGCGCGCTTCCTGGCGCTGGAGCCCACGTGGAAGCGCTTCTCGGACATCAAATTCACGCGCGTCTCCACCATCCGCCGCGACCTGACGAACAAGCAGAAGGAGATGCAGCGCGTGGAGAAGGAGTACGCGGCGGTGCTCGCCACGGGCTCCGGCGAGTGGGGCATCGCGGCGCTGACCCGCATCGGCCTCGCGTACGCGGACTTCGCTCGCAACATCATGGACTCGCCGGACCCCTCCGGTCTGGATGAAGAGCAGCTCAGCATGTACCGAAGCGAGCTGGAGAACCTGGCGCTTCCGCTGGAGGACAAGTCCAGCGAGGCCCTGGAGAAGGGTCTCCAGAAGGCCTACGAGCTGGGCATCTACAGCGAGTGGACCCTGGCCGCGCAGGATCAGATCAACCGCCTGCGCCCGGGTGCCTACGCCCAGGTGAGGCCGGTGACGTACCGGGGCAGCAGTGATTCGCGCATCGCCTCGGGCGTGCTGAAGGACCTCAACGGCCCCATCAGCGCCTCCGTGGAGCCGAAGCCCGCCGCGCCGGAAGCGGTGCCCGCCGAGGGCGCGAAGCCCGCCGCCACGCCGGAGGGCTCGGAGCCCGCGAAGTCCGAGCCCACCGCGTCGCTCGAGGGGGTGCGGCCGTGAAGACGAACCACAGCATCGACATCAGCAGCCAGTTGAAGGGGATGGGGACGACGGGGATGAACGGCTTTCGCACCAAGCGCATGTTCCTGGCGGGGGCCTTCGCCTTCGCCTTCACCACGGCCTGCGCCACGGGCCCCAAGCCCACGCCCGTCGCGATGAACGCGGTGGAGAAGCCCGCAGTCACGGTCCCCTCCGCCGCGCCTCCTTCCGCTCCGGCGGACAAGGGCGACGCGGACGGCCAGTTCGCGCAGGCCCTGAAGGCCTACGAGGCCGGGGACCTGGACGCCGCTCGCAAGGGCTTCGAGGCCGTCGTCTCCCACGAGCCCAAGGCGCTCAACGCGCGCTTCAACCTGGGCGTCATCGCGGAGAAGCAGGGCCGCCCCGCCGACGCCCGCGTGGCGTACGAGCAGGTGCTCGCCCTGAACCCGGCGCACACGCCGTCCGTGATGAACCTGGGGCTGATGCACCGGCACGCGGGCCAGCTGGACGAGGCCCTGTCGCTGTACATGAAGGCGCTCCAGACGCCGGGCCATGAACACGACGAGCCCGTGCTCAACGCGCTGGCCGCGACGTACCGGCTGGCGGGCAAGCTGGACGAGGCGGAGGCCACCGGCCGGCGCGTGCTCGCGCGCAGCAAGGACAACCCGGAGGCGTACAAGACGCTGGCGCTGGTGGCGTACGACCGGGGCCAGTACCGCCTGGCGGAGCTGCTGGTCATCAACGCGCGCAAGGTGGCGCAGGACGACCCGGCCATCTCCAACACGCTGGGGATGATCTACCTGAAGATGGACGACCGCCCGCGCGCCCTGGCCCAGTTCCAGAAGGCCGTGTCGCTGGATGACACCTTCGCGCCCGGCCACCTCAACCTGGGCGCCCTGGCGCTGAGCTACCGCGACTACGCGGGCGCGGAGAAGGCCTTCACCAAGGCCCTGTCCCTGGAGCCGGACGGCCTGGAGGGCCAGCTGTACCTGGCGTACGCGCTGGACGGGCAGAAGGGCCTGGATCCGAAGAAGGGCGTCGCCGCGGGCGAGGCGTTCGAGAAGGTGCTCGCGCGCTCCGCGGACAAGCCGGAGGCGGTGTGCGGCGCGGGCTGGGCGTACGCGACCGAGCGCGCGGCCTTCGAGAAGGCCATCGCGTTCCTGGACCGCTGCAAGGAGCTGTCGTCCACGACGGATCAGGACAAGCAGCTCATCACCGCCAAGGTGAACGGCCTGCAGAACATGCTCAAGAACCCGCCGCCCGCGCCGGCTCCGGCCGCCACCGCGGAGGCCGAGGGCGAGGCGAAGAAGGACGCCGCCGCCACCGGGGGCGCGGGCTCGTCCGTGATGAACCAGCTGCCCCAGGACACCAGCGCTCCCGAGCAGGAGGCTCCGGCGGAAGAGCCGGCTGCCCCCGCGTCCGACGATGCGTCCGGCAATGGACAGACGGCTCCGACGCCTGCTCCGGCGCCCTGAAGAAACAACAGTCGTCCCGGCGGGAGGGATGAGAACTTTCTTCCCGCCTTTAGCCGCCCAGGTGCAAGCGACCGGGCGGCTCCCTTAGAATCCAGGGACTTGGAGTTGGTGCGAGCCCTGCAATGGAATTCGCGAAGCGGGCCTCGGCGGAGACATCACATGAAACGACTGCTGGCAGCGATGGTGATGGTG
>NZ_RAWF01000197.1:0-18683 GCF_003612075.1 Corallococcus sp. CA041A | reverse complement strand
GGCAGGGCAGGGGTTGGTGCGGGGCCTGGCGGCGGGCCTCCACGAGGAGCTGGCGACGAATCCGAAGGCCTCTGGAGAAGCGCTGGGCGCAACCCTGGCGACGCTCGCCGAGCGCACCGCGGCGGCGACTGTCCGGGGAG
Organism: Corallococcus sp. CA041A; assembly: GCF_003612075.1. Lineage (NCBI taxonomy): Bacteria > Pseudomonadati > Myxococcota > Myxococcia > Myxococcales > Myxococcaceae > Corallococcus > Corallococcus sp. CA041A. The sequence goes on along the minus strand of NZ_RAWF01000197.1, from coordinate 18,543 downwards.
CGGGGGGCGCGCTCACGCAGGAGGAACTCCGCTGGCGAGAGGCGCCATGCAATCAGGACCTGGTGCGGCGCACGAGCCGGGAGATCACGGCCGGAGCGCTGGAGGCCCTGGGGGAGCAGCTACGACGGCCCCTGAGGGTGCTTGCTGGTGCGGGCGGTGCGCTCATCGCGCTGACAGTGCTGTCGTCTCGTTGGCGCCACGCGTGAGACACGACGCTTCGCTGCGGAGTGTGACTCCGGGCTGCAAGCCATCGAGAATGTCCGGATGGGTTGCTGGTGATGGATACCAAGACGCTCGTCGAACAGTTCGCACACCATGTGGCGGCACAAGGCGACTGCATCCGGGACGGTGACTCCAGGAAGGGCAACAAGCACGCCCGGAAGTACGGGGCTGCATTGGAGGCGCTGCTTTCGCAGGGAGATGCCGGACGGGAGGCGCTTTCTGTCCTGCTGAAGCATCCCCGTGTGAACGTGCGGGGCATGACAGCATCATTCCTGCTGCGTTACCGAACGGAGGAGTCGAAAGCGGCTCTGGAAGCCATCGCCGCGGAGGGTGGTCTGGCGGCCATTGGCGCCACCTTGAATCTCCAGCGCTGGGCCGAAGGCACCTGGTCGCTCGACCCTGGGTGAGCGGGCGCCAGGCTGTTGCGCTGCCCGGGACCTTGGTCCCTGTCCACTCCCTCGCCACCTTCCTTCCATGGACGGGTTCGAGAACGCCTTCGCGCTGCTCCTGGATGGCAGCGGAGGTGCGCGCTCGCTCACCCTGGAGGAGACGCGGAGCTGGCGGGCTTCGGAGGGCATGCTCTGGGTCCACCTGCCTCCGGACCTGCCGGACCTGCCCCGCGTGCTGGAGGCCGTCTTCCACCTGCCTCCCCGGGTGCGCGAACCGCTCCTGGCCGACACGGGCCGCGTGCGCATCGACGTGCTCAACGAGAACGAGCTCGTCCTGCTCCTGCTGCATCCGGACTCCGCTCCCACGAACGTGTCGTCACCGCGTCAGCTGCGCGCGTGGATGACGGCGGACCGCTGCGTCACCGTGGCGCCCACGAATCAGCCCGCCATCGTGGCCGTCCGCGAACAGCTCGCCCATGGCCGGGGGCCTCGGGGCACGGACCTCTTCCTCTCCTTCGCCACCGCCGCGCTCTCCACCGCCGCGCTGCGCACCACCGAACTGGACGACACGTTGTCGGGCCTGGAGACCCGCTTCGAGGAGCGCCGCGACGACGCCATCGAGGTGCCGACGGACCTGCGCCGGTTGCGCCGCACCCTCGTGGAACAGCGCCGCTTCGTCTCCCTGGCCCGCGACGCCATCCTGCGCGTCAGCCTGCTCACCGTGGAGTGGGTCCGCGCCCAGGAACTGGAGCTGCGCCAGATGGCCGAGCGGGCCAGCGGCGCCCTCAAGGAGATGGACGCCCTGGTGGAGCGCGCCCGCATCCTCCACGAGGACGTCAGGGCCCGGTCGGACGCCCGCAGCCAGCGCATCCTCTACATGCTCACCATCATCTCCGGCGTCTTCCTGCCCCTGTCCTTCATCACCGGCCTGCTGGGCGTCAACGTAGGCGGCATTCCCGGCGCGCAGTGGCGCGGCTCGTTCCTGCTGCTGGTGCTCGTGCTCGTCGTCCTCGCCGCCGCGGAGTGGCGCGCCCTGCGCCGCCGCGAACTCGTGTGACAGCAGGCACGGTCCCGCGTCAGCGGACATCCCCGTGCGACCCTCGTTCCGTGGCGACCTCCTCCACTTCCTCACCAGCTTCATCCCCGGGCGCGGCACAGGCAGGGGGAGGACTTGATGGCGGGAGTCCGAACGCGCTGCTTGCTGCTTGGACTCATGGGGGGCCTGTGCCGCGCCGTTTCCCCCTTCGTCAGACGTCGCCTCCTCACGGACGGCCGGGCCCAGCGGGCCCTCCTCCCGCGCCCTCCACGCCGCGTTGTGGAGTGACTCCTTCGTTCCCAACCTCATGTCTGGGATTGCACCGGACAGGAGGCGACCTTGATGCGACGCATGTGGAAGGGCCCGGCCTGCCTGCCGTGGGCGCTGGCGCTGCTGGTCGCCATCCCCCTCCAGGCACTGGCGGCGGATCCGCTGCCGTCCTGGAATGACGGCCCGGTGAAGCAGTCCATCCTCGCCTTCGTCACCCGCGCCACCACCGAGGGCGGCCCCGGTTACATCCCCCCGGAGGAGCGCATCGCCACCTTCGACAACGACGGCACGCTCTGGCAGGAGAAGCCCGTCGTGCAGGGCGCCTTCCTGTTGGAGCAGGTCAAGGCGGCCGTGAAGGAGGACGCGTCGCTCGCGAAGCGGCAGCCCTTCAAGGCCGTGCTGGAAGGGGACGTGGCCCTGCTGTCCTCCATGGAGGAGCCCCAGTTGATGGAGTTGTTCGCCGCCACCTACGGGGGCAAGACACCGGATGAGCTCGCCCGCGAGGCCCGCGCCTTCTTCCAGACCGCACGCCACCCGAAGCTGGGTGTGCCCTACACGCAGCTTGCCTACGCACCCATGCTGGAGTTGCTCCAGTACCTGCGCGCCAACGGCTTCCAGACGTGGATCTCCTCGGGCGGTGGCACGGACTTCATGCGCGTCGTCTCCGAGGGCACCTACGGCATCCCGCCCCAGCAGGTCATCGGCAGCAGCCTGAAAGAGAAGTTCGACGAGGGGAACGGCCACCCGGTGCTGCGGCGCGAGGCCCGCCTGGACCACCTCAATGACAAGGCCGGCAAGCCGGTGGGAATCGAGCAGCACATCGGGAGGCGGCCGGTGTTCGCGGCGGGCAACGTGCGGTCGGGCGGCGACATCCAGATGCTCCAGTACACGAAGGAGCAGCCGCGCCCCGGCTTCTCGTTGCTCATCAACCACGACGACGCGGAGCGCGAGTTCGCCTACCAGGAGAAGAACGGCGCGTCACTGAAGGCCGCGCGCGAGGACGGCTGGACCGTGGTCAGCATGCGCCAGGACTGGAAGCGCATCTTCCCGGAGGAGGGACGGTGATGGACGCCTTGCACACCTTCATCGGGCTGATGATTTCGACCTTCATCGTCGCGCTCGGATTGTCGCAGGGCCTGTCGTGGCACCTGGCGGACCTGGGCCGGGGTGTGCGCGATCCGGCGTTCGCGCGGGGGCTGGGGGTGTGCCTCGTCGGCGTGCCCTTGCTGTCCCTCATCGTGGTGAAGGTGCTGCCAGTGCCGCCTGTCGCGGCCGGCGTCATCTCGCTGATGGCGTTCTGCCCGGGGCTGCCCATGGCGCTCAACGTCGTGTCCAAGCAGAAGGGCAACCTGGCGCTGACCCTGGCGCTGTCCGTCACCCTGTCGCTCGTCGCCATCGTGCTGATGCCGCTGTCCCTGAAGCTGTTGGAGCGGCTGTTCCCGGTGGCCATCCAGTCGCCACCGTACGGCGTGCTCCTGGGCAGGGTCATCCTCCCGTTCCTCGTGCCCTTCGCGATCGGCATCGGCTTCCAGAAGGTGGCGCCCGGCTGGGCGCACCGGCTGCGCAAGCCGGTGAAGCTCTACTTCAATGTCGCCCTGTCCGTGGCCGCGCTGGCGTTGGTCGTGGCCAGCTTCCCGCTGTTGAAGCGCCTCAGCTTCTGGGCGATCGTCGCGATGGTGGTGGTGACGCTGGGGGCCACGGCCCTGGGACACGTGGCCGGCCGGCCCCGGCCCGGGGACCGCACGGCGCTGGCCATCTCCGCCGTCTTCGGCAACCCCGCCTTCGCCTTCTGCCTGGGCGGCAGCACCTATCCCATGAAGAGCCTGCTGGGCGTCATGGGGCTGTACCTCTTCATCCGCACCGTGGCCCTGATTCCGTACCTGCTCTGGAACCAGCGCCACCAGGCGTCCGAGCGCGGCGGCGGGCCGTCAATGCCGTCGGGCAGGCGGGCCTCCGCGGGCACGTGAGCCCTTCCCTGTCGTGAAGCCGATGCGCGCAACGCACCCCGGTGGGTGATGCCGCGGGGCCCGAGGGCCTCCACCCTTCCTTGCGTCCAGGAGGCCAGGAGGCACGGGGGAAGGGCCATGAAGCGCACCGCGGTCACGGCCGTCCATGTCCTGAGCCGGTTCCTCCCGGGTGTCGAGCAGGCGCGGACCTATGAGCGGCGGTGGCTGCGCGCGGACCTCCTGTCCGCGCTCACCGTGGGCGCGATGCTCATCCCCCAGGGACTGGCCTACGCGCAGATTGTCGGCGTGCGCCCCGCGGCGGGCCTGTACGCGGGCGTCTTCGCGATGTTGGCCTACGCGCTGTTCGGTCCGTCGCGCCACCTGCTGCTGGGGCCGGAGGCAGGCGCGGCCATCCTCACCGCGACGGCGCTGGGCCCCATGGTGGCGGGCGGCGGGCCGGAGCGGCTGGCATCCCTGGCGGCACTCCTCGCGTTGATGGTGGGCGGGGTGAGCCTCCTGGGTGGACTGTGCCGCGCGGGGGCGCTGGCGGACTTCCTGTCGCGGCCCATCCTCATCGGCTACGTCAACGGCGCGGCGCTCATCATCATTGGCAGCCAGCTGGCCCGGATGTTCGGGCTGGAGCGCAAGTCGAACGAGTTCGCGGGGCAGCTGCACGAGGTGGCGGCGAACATGGGCCGCACGCATGTGCCCACGCTGGTGTTGGGACTGGGCATCGTCGCGGCGCTGGTGGCCATGCGCCGCTTCCTGCCGCGCTGGCCCGCGCCGCTGGTGATGGTGGTGCTCACCACGTGGGTGACCTGGGCGTTCCAGCTGGAGCACGGCGGCGTGAAGGTGGTGGGGCCCATCGCCGCGGCGGCGCCCGCCTTCGGCCTTCCCTCGTGGCGCTTCGAGGACGTGCGCACGCTCCTTCCGGCGGCCTTCAGCATCGCGCTGGTGAACTACGCCAGCTCCGTGCTCACGGGCCGCATCTACGCGGACCGCTTCGGCTACCGGCTGGACACCCATCAGGAGTTCTTCGGCCAGGCGGCGGCCAACCTGCTCTCCGGCCTCACGCAGGGCTTCCCCGTGACGGGCAGTGACTCGCGCACGGCGGTCAACGCGTCCATGAAGGGGCGCACGCAGCTGGTCGGCGTGGTCGCGACCGTGGTGGTGCTGGGGTTCTCGCTGTTCTTCACGCCGCTGCTGGCGAAGCTGCCCCTGGTGACGCTGGGGGCCATCGTCATCGTCGCGGCGGTGTACCTGCTGGAGGTGAAGCCCATCCTCCGGCTCTGGCGCGTGCGGCCGGTGGAGGCGGTGCTCGCGGTGGTGACGATGCTGGGCGTGCTCTTCCTGGGCATCCTCCAGGGCATACTCATCGCGGTGGCGCTGGCGCTGGTGGACCTCATCCGCCGCGCGGCGCACCCGCACGACGCAGTGCTGGGCGAGCGCGAGGGCATGCCCGGCTGGCACGACGTGGAGGGCCACGCGGACGCGGAGACGATTCCTGGCCTCGTCGTCTACCGCTTCGACGCGCCCCTCTTCTTCGCCAACGCCCGCTTCCTGCGTGAACAGGTGCGCCGGCTGGTGGCCGACTCGCGCCTCCCGGTGCAGTGGTTCGTGCTGGACGCGTCCTCCGTGTTCGACCTGGACATCACCGCCGCCGAGAGCCTGGAGACGGTTCGCTACGAGCTCACGGACGAAGGCATCGTCTTCGCGGTGGCCCAGGCGCGCGCGCCGATGCGCCGGGTGCTGAAGCGCTCGGGGCTGGCCGCGCGGATTGGCGAGGACCGGCTCTATCCCACCGTGGGCGCGGCCGTTCGCGCCTACCTCGAATCGCGAGACGACGCGCGGACCGCAGTGGGCGGCGAGCCCGTCTCCTCGCCACAGGTGCACTGACGCCATGACGCCAATCCAATCCAGGGCCCTAGGTGGCGCCGTGACGGGCGCGGTGCTGGGACTGCTCGTGTCCGCGACGGCGCTGGCGCAGGACGCGCACTACACCACGCGGCAGTTCGGCAACCGGGCGTGGCTGCTGGGCGGCTCCTTCGTGGGCAACCCGAACGACATCAGCGCCGTCTATTACAACCCCGGCGCGCTCGCGCTCCTGGGCGCGCCGGAGTTGGAGCTGACCGGCAGCGTGTGGGAATACGTGCGCGTGAGCGTGAAGGACGGGCAGGGCACGGGGCAAGACCTGACCGACTCCAACGTGGACGTGCTGCCGTCGTTGATCGCCGGCTCGCTGCGCTTCGGGTTCCTGGGGAAGTCCCGGATGGCCTACTCGCTGCTCACGCGCCAGGGCTTCTCCTACAGCCTGCAGTCGCGAGGCACGCGGCTGGGCACGGACCTGGCCGGGGTGCAGGGCCTGGACCTGCTGTCCACGGACGTGCGCCTGGACCAGACCGTGAGCGAGTTCTGGACGGGCCTCTCCTGGGCCTACCCCGTCACGGAGCACCTGGGCCTGGGGCTGACGCCGTTCGTCGCGACCCGGCGTCAGGAGCTGCGCTTCCAGACGCTGGCGCAGGGCTCCGGTGCCGCCGGCCAGCAGCTGCTGGCGACCCTGGGCCGCGACCTGGAGTTCGACCACGTCCGGGTGTTGTTGAAGGTGGGCGCCAGCTACCAGCGCGGCCCCTGGGCCGTGGGGCTCGCCGTGACGACGCCGAGCCTGGCGCTGTGGGGCCGGGGCTCGGTGGGGTACGAGCGCGCCGTCCAATCCCAGGGAGTGGACTCGAACGCTCCCGCGCCCGTGTTCAACTTCCAGGAGGACCTGCCGGCGCACTTCCGCAACTCCTGGTCCGCGGCGTTCGGGGTCAGCCGGAGCTTCGGCGAGTCGACCGCGGTGTACGCGTCCCTGGAGGGCTACGCGCGCGTCTCGTCCCTCTCCCTGGTGGACGCCGAGCCCATCGTGCCGCGCGGCACCACCGAGACCATCAACGGCGGCTACGACTTCGCGCTCAAGCCCTTGCTGAACGGGGCGCTGGGCGTGGAGCAGGCGCTGGGGGAGCGGGTGCGGGTGTATCTGAGCGGTCACACGGACTTCAGCGCGTTGGATTCGACGCCGGGGACGAACGCGCTGCTCGGCGGCTGGGACCTGTACCACGTCGCCTCGGGCATCCACTTCTTGCTGGGCCGCTCACGCTTCACGCTGGGCGGCAACCTGGCGTGGGGAAGCAAGCAGACCGACCGCCTCGCGGAAACGTTCCAGCAACTGGGCCTGTCCGCCCCCATGCGCACCCTGGACGTCCGCTACTTCCAGGCCACGCTGCTGATCGGCGCCAGCTTCTCGTTCAAGGACACGCAGGCCACCAGCGGCAAGGGCAGCGTGGACGAAGCCCCCAAGGCGGATTCCCCATGACGCGGGAGCACGGCGGCGCGGTGGACGAGGATGCTGCCTCCGCCTTCCTGCTGGACCTGGCGAAGGCGCTGCACCTGGCCTACCAGCCGTCGCTGCTGGTGGAAGCGCGCGTGCGCCAGGTGGCGAAGGCGTGGGGAATGGACGTGCAGGTCTTCACGCTCCAGAGCCTGGCGATGACGGAGGTGGTGTCATCGCGGCGCCCGCACGTGGTCTTCGAGAGGCTGCCCTTCACCCCGCACTGGAATCTGGGCCGGGCCGCGGCGCTCCTACGGCTGTCGGATGCCATCTCCGAAGGGCACGTGCGACTGCCCGAGGCCCGCGCGGAGCTGGACCGCATCCTGACCCCGCACGCGCCGTATCCCGAGTGGCTCGTGTTCGTGGCCTACGGCGTCTACGGCGCGGCGGTGGCGGCGCGAGTGGGCGGGGCGTGGTGGGAGATGCTCGCGGCCTTCTTCGTGGGCCTCAGCGCGGGTGTCATCCACTTCGGCACGCTGAACTCGCATCGGGTGGACTTGCAGAAGAGCTTCCTCGCCGCGTTCCTGGGGACGCTGGTGGCGCTCGGGCTCACGCTCCTCCTGCCGCCCTTCAACGCCGTGCGGGCGCTGTTCGGCGGGGTGACGCTGCTGGTGCCCGCGATGGTGGTGACGCTGGGCTCGCTGGAGCTGGCCCTGGAGGCGGTGGAGGCGGGCCTGTCCCGGCTCATGTACGGCCTCTTGCGCTTCCTGATGCTGGGAGTGGGCATCGCGGCGGCGGGGACGCTCTGGCGCTTCGGCGGGCCGCTGCCGTCGCACTTCGAGCAGCACGCGCTGCCGCTGCTCCTGACGTTCATCGTGGTGGCGGTGGGCGGGGTGGCGCTGTCGGTGTGCATGTCCGGGCGGCCGCGCGACGTGGCGTGGATTGTCGGCGGCGTGCTGCTCGCCTACGGGACGCAGGAGCTGACGAAGATGCTGTTCGGGGACCGGGGCAGCCCGCTGGTGTCCGCGTTCGTGCTGGGCGTGGCGGGGTTGCTCTACGGGCGCGGGAAGGAGCGGATGCCCATGACGGTCATCATGCCGGGGATGTTGCAGCTGGCGCCGGGCTTCATCGGCACGGAAGCCATCGTCGCGCTGCTCGGAGCGGGCACCGCGGGCGCGCAGGACCCCCGGTTGTTCAACGTGCTGCTGGTGGCGCTCCAGTTGGTGCTGGGGCTGATGTTCGCCACGGTCGTGGTGCCGCCGCGCGACCTCGTGGACCGCGGCTCGCCGGTTCCTCCCAGCGCTGGCAGCGCGTAGCGGCTACGGGCGCACGATGCAGCGGAACCCGATGTGGCTGGCGCCGCTGTCCACGGCCTGGGGCGAGCGCGCGGCGGGGCGGTAGCGGCGGCAGTAGTTGGGCGCGCACAGGTGGCTGCCTCCCTTGAGGACGCGGCGCGGGATGGTGATGGCGGGCGTGAAGGGGTCCTGGCTGCCCTTCGCGGTGGAGGGGCCGCGCGGGTTGACGGGGATGCAGCACGCCTTGCCTTTGTTGCCCTGGTGGCGCTCCTGGTACCAGTCGGCGGTCCATTCCCAGACGTTGCCGGCCATCTCATGCAGGCCGTAGCCATTGGGCGGGAAGGCGCCGACGGAGCAGGTGCCGTCGTGGCCGTCCTCGCGGAGGTTCTGCCACGGGAAGTAGCCCTGCCAGGTGTTGGCCAGGTGTTCGCCGTTCGGGGTGAACTCATTGCCCCAGCAGAACTCGTTGCGGTCCAGTCCGCCGCGAGCAGCGCGCTCCCACTCCGCCTCGGTGGGGAGCGTCTTGCCGGCCCAGGTGGCAAAGGCCTCCGCGTCTTCATAGGCGATGTGGACGACGGGGTGGGCGCGGCGGTGTTTCACGGAGGAGCGGCGGCCTTCGGGGTGTTTCCAGCAGGCCTCGGGGACATAGCTCCACCAGTTGGCCACGTTGCCCAGGTCCACGGGGCCCTGGGCCTTTCGAAAGACGAGCGAGCCGGGGACGAGCGTCTCCGGTGTAGCGCCGGGGTAGTCCGCGGGATTGAGCGGGCGCTGGGCGACGGTGACGTAGCCGGTGGCTTCGACAAAGCGGGCGAACTGTTCGTTCGTCACGGTGAAGCGGTCCATCCAGAAGCCTGAGACGGTCACCTGATGAGCGGGGGCCTCTTCGGGATAGTGGTGGTCGGAGCCCATCCAGTACGTGCCACCGGGAATCCAAACCATGTCCGGGAAAGGAGCACGGCCGGGGCGCGCGGCGGTGTCAGTGGGCTCCACGTCGGCAGTGGCGTCGAGGCTGTCATTCCGGTGCATGGCTTGAAGTCCTCCAACGGAGAACATCCGGCCCGGTGGGCGGAATGACACTCGCACCAGAGGCCGGGTAGGGTGTCAGCACGTTGACGCGCGTGTTGGAGCATGGATGGCCAGCAATATCCGAGACCGGAAGCCAGCCCTGTCCAGCGCTCTTGGCGCATGGGTTCTGCTTGCCGCCGCTGTCGCTGGCGGATGCTCCCATGCCCAGAAGCCAGAGCGGCGTGTCTATCTCATCGCGGAAGACGCAGGTGGAGTCGGCGGCGCCGGCGGACGCGACTGTGATGCCGAGCATGTCGCGTGCTTCGACCGATGCTGGAACACCGCTCCTCCGCTGACGAGCATCAAGTGGGGCTCTGGCAAGCACCACGAGTACTGCACGGAGGAGTGCCGCGCACGTTACATGGACTGCATCGAGGACGTGGCGCGGGCGTCACGGAAGAGCGATGTCTCGGAACTTCGGTTTTCGAATCTCGACGGTGCGCTGAATTGGTTGAGGACGCACCGAACGGAGTTGGTGATTGGGACGGTCGTCATCATCGGGGGCGTGGCGTTCGTCGTCGCCACTGGCGGAACAGGAGCGTTGATTCTCGCGCCACTTGCGCTCTAGTGATCGCGGACAGGACGAGGCCATGACTGCATCCGAAAAGTTCGAGATGGAATCGACGCTGAAAATCCTGGATGCCGTGAGCAAGAGCCATCCGCCCGGTTCCAAGGAAGAGGCTGCTGTCCAACTGGCGGCTGTCGCGTTGCTCTACCTCCGCCGCATCAAGAAACTGGATGGGTTCCTCGAATATCACCAGGAGTTCTCTGACTCCTCGGTGCATGTCCCCATCGCGAGAGACTTCGCGACCCAGACGGATGCCGACTCGTGGTTGGCCAGTGGAGAAGCCGTCGATGGTGCAATTGTCAGGATTGACGGCTGGGGCTTCCAGGTCATCCAGTTGCCCAAGGGCCTGAAGTTCCTCCGGACGCCCCTCCCGGATGAACTGGGACCTCCAGGACCGAAGTAGCGGGGCCGCACCGCCACCGTCGTCGATGTTCCGTCCGACGGTGGCGGTGGGTTGGGCTAATGGTGCGACTGCTGGAAGCGGTGGATGAAGTGCTCCACGTCATCGGCCAGGGACATGACCTGGTCGCTGATGCTGGGCTCCTCCTTCTTCTTGCGCGCCTCCTCCATCTGCTGTTTCACGCGCGCCTTCATCGGCCCGATGCTCAGGCTGCCCGGGGCCTGGCTGGGCAGGAACTCGATGAGGCTCTCCGCGAACTGCTTCACCAGCATCTGTGCCGGGACGAACGTGAACATGCGCTCGCCGTACCAGGATGTGTACAGGCCGGAGTGGGGCCCGTACTCGAACGGGTCCGAGCGCAGGTTGATGAGGTAGGGCCACGATGGGTTGAAGCGCTTGCCGCTGAACCACATGTCCGGGCCTTCGCCGTCCTGGTAGCTGAAGATGATCTTCCAGTCCTTGAACCGGACCGCCGCCAGGTCGCCGCTGTCGAGGACGTAGATGAACTCGTTCCGGCGGCCCTCCTCCGTGCCGGCCAGGAGCCCGTTCTGGTCATACCCGTCCAGGTGGACCCGGAAGGTCTTGGGCCCCACCTTGTGGCCGTGCTTGCACTTCTCCACCAGGTCCGTGGGGCCGCCCGCCGCCGCCACCATCGTGGGCATCCAGTCCTCGTGCGCGAAGATGTCGTTGATGACGCGCCCCGGCTCCACCACGCCCGGCCAGCGCACCAGGCACGGCACCCGCACGCCCCCCTCCCACGTGGAGCCCTTCTCCCCGCGGAACGGGCTGTTGCCACCGTCCGGCCAGCCCATCTTCTCCACGCCGTTGTCGGTGGAGAACACGACCAGCGTGTTGTCCGCGATGCCCAGCTCATCCAGCTTGGCCAGGAGCACCCCGACGATGTCGTCCAGCTCCCGCATCGCGTCCGCGTAGAGGCCGTAGCCCGTGGCGTTCCGGTACTTCTCCTGGAGGAACGTCCAGACGTGCGTGCGCGTGGTGTTGTGCCAGAGGAAGAACGGCTTGCCGTCCTTCACGGCACGATCCATGAAGTCCAGCGACCCCTTCAGGAACTCACCGTCCACGGTCTCCATGCGCTTGGTGGTGAGCGGACCGGTGTCCTCGATGCGCTGGCTGCCCACGATGCCCCAGCGCGGCTCCTCGGTGACGTCCTTGCGGTTCGTGGCCCAGCTGTGCAGCACGCCGCGAGGCCCGAAGTGGGCCTTGAAGGACGGGTCCTTGGGGTAGTCCGGGCACTCCGGCTCGTTCTCCGCGTTGAGGTGGTAGAGGTTGCCGAAGAACTCGTCGAAGCCGTGGTTGGTGGGCAGGTAGGGATTGGAGTCGCCCAGGTGGTTCTTGCCGAACTGGCCGCAGGTGTACCCCAGCGGCTTGAGCATCTCCGCGATGGTGGGGTCGGAGTCCTGCAGGCCGTACTTCGCGCCCGGCATGCCAATGGTGGTGAGCCCCGTGCGCAGCGGGTTCATGCCGGTGATGAACGCCGCGCGGCCCGCGGTGCAGCTCTGCTGGCCGTAGCAGTCCGTCATCATCGCGCCTTGTTTCGCGATGCGGTCGATGTTGGGCGTGCGGTAGCCCATCATCCCCTGGTTGTAGGCGCTGATGTTCCAGAAGCCGATGTCATCACCCCAGATGACCAGGATGTTGGGCTTCTGCTTCGTCTGCTTCCCATGTCCGTTGCCCGAGGGCTTCGCCTTGCTTGCCATTCAAGACCTCCTGGGCACGAGGTGTTCACGGAAATGGGCTCGGGCATCGTTCCAGGAGTCGGGGGCAGGCGGGCACCCAGGCGCTCAGCGTGAGTCGCGTCCGCCGATGACAGGGAACCGCTCGTAGGCCCGCCGGAGTGCTTCGATGTGCTCGGGGTTGTCGTAGTCGAGCGGAGCCTCCGTGAGCTGGACCACCCATCCGCCAGCAGGCGTGCGCCGTGAGCGAGACAGCAGCTCCGCGTCGCGAGCAGCGTCCGGGAAACCGATGGCCTGCGCGGCGGCTTCGGACCAGTAGTTCAGCCACCCGAGGTAATGCGGGATTTCAGGTGCACGGAGTTGCTCTGTGAGTTTGAGCGCTGGAAGTCCATGAGGAGGGCTGCCTGGCTTGCGTACCGGGTCCCGGACCTGCCGTGAGGCTTGGACGGCTGCGTCGAATGGCGTCGCATGTCCCCAGTAGCCATGAGCCGCTTCCGCGACGTTCTCCAGCAGGGCAGTGGCGAGACTGGATGTTTCCAGAGGCAGTTCGGCGTGGACCTCGAGCAACGCATGGCCCCCGGGCCCAAGCCTTTCAGGCCCATCCACGCCGAAGAGTGTCACGGGGCGCCCCTCATCGTTGTTGCAGAGAAGCTGAAAGCCGCCGCCGCTCCTGGCCTTGGCGAGCCAGGCGTCTCGTTGCGGAATCCTCACGACCTGCTGCTCGTCGGAAACGGTCCAGTCCAGGCGTGTGCCAGGGAGCGCGCGTTCCACGCCAAGGGCCATCTCCAAGGGTCGACGGTCGGCACCTATCATGGCAGGCGCGTGGATGCGCACGGTCAAGGTGTTGTGCATGAAGGCCATGTCAGCACCACGTCATGAGGACGATGTTGAAGTCTGGCAACAGTGCTTCGAGGAGCTTCTTGTGGGCTTCAGTGCGGACGCCAATCGAGAACTGGAATCCGCAAGCCTCCGCGAGAGCGCGCTCGCGTTTTGCCTCATCGACCTGCTTCTGAAGCTCGGCCTGGCGAACGAACGGGCTGTAGGTCTCGATGTCGTTGGTCTTGACCTCCCACAGCATGCGCGTCGCGCCTTGAAGCCCATCGAAGTTCTTGCCGTCGACGAGTGCATCCCATCCGGAAGAGGGTTGGGGTTGAGGCTTTCGCTTGGGCAGGGAACTCTGGATGGCCACCTGTGTTTCTGGCACAGCCCGCGTCTCCTCGGGATACAGCTGGCGGAACTCGTATGCGTCCAGTGCCTCCTGAATGGCGGCAGCGACCACCACCGCGCCAATGATGAGCACTGCCCCCACGGCGATCTCAGGTGCGGCCAGGACGCAAACCCCAATTCCCAGCGCCGCCGCGTCCGCGGAGGCCACGGTGCACCGTCCCGTGGTGTCGCGAAACCGGAGCCGGTCCTGGTCGAGTTGCTGAAAACAGCGCTCCACGACCGTGGGCCACGGACGAGCTGCCTCTCTGACGACGCATTGGCCTTCATCGGTCCAGGGCAGTTTCGCTGCTCGTTGGAGATTCGAGAGACCTGGGCCGCGGGCCCCAGCGACCGTTGGCGGCGTCGTGGCGCAAGCAGAGAGCAGGACTCCCAACATGATGCCGGCATGGCAATGCATTGGAGCAAATCGTAGCCGCTTGGCTCATCGCTCCCTATCGCTCAGTGCACGGGCCCCCGCGAGTCGTCATCGGCCGGTGGATGCGGCAGGTTCCGAAGCAACTCCCGCATGCGCGTGTCCGCCTCATCCAGCCGGATGAGCAGGTCCTCCTGTCTGTGCCGCTCCTCGCCGTGCAGTGTCGCGCCCGCTTCGTCCACGCGCGAGCGCACCAGGTACAGGCCGTCCTGGATGAGGCGCCACTCCTGCCAGGCCTCGGACTCGTGGCGCGCCATCCACGCCTCCACGCCTGCATGCACGTGCGGATACACGTTCTGCCTTCCCACCTTCGCCAGCACTCCCGTGCGCTCCAGCAGCCTCTGCGCCGGTGCGTGCACGCGCGCCAGCGACAGCGTGATGCGCCGGTGGGACAGGTCCTCGTGCAGTCCCGCCAGCATGTCCGCGCCCGGCACGTCCAGGTCGTCCGTCAGCTCCAGGTCCAGCAACACCTCGCGCACCGGCACCTTCGCGTCGCGCACGCGCTTCAGCACCTCGTCCCGCAGCGACGTGGCGTTGGCGAAGAACAGCCCTTCCTCCGGACGGAAGACGTCCAGGCCGGGCAGGGTGATGGCGGAGGCTTCTCGGTGCGTGGCCGCCAGGTCCAGCGTCCCAGGCACCCGCCCCAGCTCGCTCAGGCGCGGCCGGCTGGCGCGGTACACCGTGAGGAACAGCGACAGGCCCACCGCGATGAGCAGCCCGGGCAGCACGTCGAAGGCCAGCACGCCCACGAGCGCCACCGCCGCGCTCAGGAAGTCCGCGCGGCGCAGGCGCGCCAGCCGCACCAGCTCCTTCACGTCCATCATCCCCAGGATGGCCACCACCACGATGGCCCCCAGCGTGGCCTCCGGCAGCGCGCGGAACAGGCCCGTGAGGAACAGCGCCACCAGCAGCGTCAGCCCCGCCGTCACCAGCGAGGACACCTGCGTGGTGGCCCCCGCCTGATCATTCGCGGCGGACTTGGACAGGCTGCATCCCATGCTGAAGCCCCGGAACAGACCTCCGCCCAGGTTCGCCGCGCCCAGGCCCACCAGCTCCCGGTTGGGGTCCACCTCGTAGCCGTGCTTCGCGGCGAACATGCGCGCCGGGCCAATGGCCTCCGCGAACGCCACCAGCGCGATGCCGCACGCGCCCGGCAACAGGTTCACCAGGTCGCCGAGCTTCACATCCGGAAGCTGGGGCGGCACCAGGCCCGCGGGGATGTGCCCCACGATGGCCACCCCCTTCGCATCCAGGTGCAACAGCGACGACACCGCGATGCCCAACACCAGCACCGCGAGCGCCGCAGGAATGCGCCGGGACACGCGTCCCAGGAGCAGCAAAACCGCGATGCTCGCCGCCCCCACCGCGAGCGTCAGCGCGTGCGTCTGTCCCAGGTGCGTGAGGATGTAGCCCAGCCGTTCGAAGAAGCCGCCTTTCGCGCCCTCGATGCCCAGCAGCTTGGGCACCTGCTTGATGGCGATGATGAGCGCCAGCCCGAACACGAAGCCGCTCAGCACGGAGGAGGAGAAGAACTGCGCCACGCGCCCCAGCTTCAGCACGCCCGCCAGCGCCGCCACCGCGCCCGCCATCAGCGCCAGCGCGGCCGTGAGCGCCACGAAGCGGGGCGTGCCCTGCTGCGCCATCGCGCCCACCGTGGCGGCGGAGAGCACCGACACGCTGGCGGACACCGCGATGATGAGCTGCCTCGAGCTGCCGAACAGCGCATACAACGCCAGCGCCGCCGGGGTGGAGTACAGCGCCGCCTGCGGAGGCATCCCCGCCAGCTGCGCGTAGGCCATGCCCTCCGGGATGTGCAGCGCCGTCACCGTGAGCGCGCCCACCAGGTCCTTCTTCAGGCGCGTCCCGTCATAGCCGCGCAGCGAAGCGACGAAGGGACTGACGCGGGTGAGCCATGGGGTGCGGCTCCGAGCGGTGCCCATGCGCACGAGGTGGCCACCCGAACCGACAGGAGCATCGTCCTCTCGGGGGGGCCGGCCAGCGGCGCATCCCTCTGGTCACTCAGGCGACATGCGTCATGCATGATGGTGGTCATGCCTGTCGCAGTGGCGCGAGGCTGCCGCGCATGATCACTGTCAGTGCATTCAAGTGGGTGCCGCCGTTCGCGCAGGGCGTGGTCCGTGACCTCCGGGTGAGGTGGGCGCTGGAGGAGGCGGGCCTGCCGTACGAGGCGCGGCTCATCGACCCCCAGGTGCAGAAGTCCGCGGACTACCGCGAGCAGCAGCCCTTCGGGCAGGTGCCGGTGTTCCAGGAGGACGGCCTGACGCTCTTCGAATCGGGCGCCATCGTGGTCCACATCGCGTTGAAGAGCGAAGTGCTCTTCCCCAAGGACGAGGCGGGCCGGGCGCGCGCGCTCACGTGGGTGTTCGCGGCGTTGAACTCGGTGGAGATCCACCTCCAGCAGCTCGCGGAGATCGACCTGTTCGCGCCGGATGCCCAGTGGGCGAAGCTCCACCGGCCCGAAGTGGAGGCGCGGATCCACCACCGCCTGGGCGAACTGGCCACGTCGCTGGGGAGCCGTGAGTACCTGGAGGACCGCTTCACCGCGGGCGACCTGATGATGACCACGGTGCTGCGCATCCTGCGGCACACCGAGGTGCTCGACGCGCATCCCACGCTCAAGGCCTACAAGGAACGCTGTGAGGCACGGCCTGCGTTCCAGCGCGCGCTGGCAGCGCAGATGGACGCCTTCAAGCAGCACGAGCGGCGCGAGGCCTGACGCGCGGGAAATGACGCGGCGTGTCCTGGTGGGGGATTTCACGCTATCCTGCGCTTCCCCTCCCAGGAGCGCTCCCCATGCCCCGAGGCATCTTCAAAGCAGGCTCTGGCCCCTCTCTGCCTCCGAAGCGCAAGCACGACGACCTCACCTCGCCCATCCGCAAGCCGGAGGTGGAAGGGCCCGCGGTGAAGAAGCAGCGGACCTAGGAGACCCTGCCGCAGCAGCAGGTGCGGAAGCCGCCCACGGACCCCTCCATGCATGCCGCCTACGACAAGATGGCGCATGAGGAGATGCTGAAGAATCCGAAGTACGCGGCGCTGGCGAACGACGCCTCGCAGGCGTCCGATGGCAAGACCCTCAATGTCGTCACCAAGGACCAGGTCCAGGGCGGCATGTTCTACTCGGGCCCGAAGCAGATTGGCCTGCGGCCGGACCTCACGGGCCCCAAGCGCGCTGGCGTCATGGCGTTCGAGATGACGAACGCCGCCCAGCAGAAGAAGTTCAGCAAGGTCACGGGCGACGCCTTCCAGAACGAGGTCAACGCGGCGCTGGGCAAGCCGCAAGTGGGCGGCAGCCTGCCCGCCCGGCGGGAGAACTTCGCCAAGAGCATGGAGCGCATCGAGTACGACGGCATCAAGCGCCACCATGAGGTGATGAAGGACGGCATCCAGAACCAGGGCTGGCCCAAGGAGATGGACCGGTTCGGCAAGCGGCTGGAGGGCGCGGACCCCAGCTTCGACAGCTACTGGGCGCGCCAGAACGTCCCGGACGCGAAGACGGGCAAGAGCCACTCGGACGTCTACCGCACGCAGTTCGACAACATCCACGCCAAGGCCAATGAGCTGGTGGCGAAGAGCAAGCAGCAGCAGGGCATTCCGTAGGCCCCTGGCTCCGCGCGCCGCTTCGCGCTAGGGAGGGAGTCATGTCCTCCGCTCTCCAGACCCGTCCCCGGAGTGAGCTTGCCTCCGGGCGCTTCGGCCAGACCCGCTTCATGCTCCGCCGGAAGTTCTTCAAGCTGTTCGGCGGCGCGTTCCACATCTACGACGAGGCAGGCAACGTCGCCTTCTACTCGAAGATGAAGGCCTTCAAGCTGAAGGAGGACCTGCGCGTCTACAGCGGCGAGGACATGCAGGAGGAGCTGATCACCATCCAGGCCCGCAGCATCCTGGACTTCGGCGCCACCTACGACGTCACCGACGCGGCGACGGGAGAGCGCGTGGGCGCGCTGCGCCGCAAGGCCCTGAGCTCCATCCTGCGCGACACCTGGCTCATCCTGGACGCGGACGGGCAGGAGGTGGGCAAGGTGGAGGAGGACAGCATGCTGCTGGCGCTCGTGCGGCGCTTCCTCACCAACCTCATCCCGCAGACCTTCACCGGGACCCTGGGCAGCGAGCAGGTGTTCAGCTTCCGGCAGCACTTCAACCCGTTCATCCAGAAGATCGACCTGGACTTCTCCGTGGACACGCAGCGCCGGTTGGACCGGCGTCTGGGAATCGCCGCGGCGGTGCTCCTGTGCGCGATTGAAGGCCGTCAGTCCGGCGGCTGAAGAAGCCTGGACGCGGTGAGCGGCCGGGCCCTATGTGTCCGGGCATGCAAGCCCCGTCCTCGCAGGTGCATCCGGTCCCGGTGCTCATCGTCGGAGGTGGGCTCGTGGGCCTCTCGACGGCGTTGTTCCTCGCCCATCAGGGCGTGCGCTCGCTGGTCATCGAGAAGCACGCGGGCACTTCGCTCCATCCCCGCGCACGGGGTTTCCATGCGCGCACCGTGGAGTTGTTGCGCTCCACGTGCGCGGGGGAGGAGGTGGAGGCTTGGCTGGGCAAGCTAAGCCATCCGGGGTAAATCTTTGCATACCCAACGAGTGCGGGCAGAGGAGATGAGACGTCGGAAGCCTCCTGGGCGGCCCAACTGCGCCAGGAGGTGGACGGCAGCAGCGTAGAAGTCCTCCCGCCGCTTCGTCAGCATGCGGCTGAAGTAC
>NZ_RAWF01000196.1:0-18726 GCF_003612075.1 Corallococcus sp. CA041A | reverse complement strand
GGGGGAGGCGTGGGCGGAGGCGACGCGCGCGGCGGAGCAGGGCGCGGAGGCGACGTCGAGCATGTCGCCGCGATTGGGCCGGGCCAGCTACCTGGGTGAGCGCGCGAAGGGGGTTCCGGACGCGGGGGCGGTGGCGGTCGTGATCTGGATGAAGGCGCTGGGTTGACGCGGATCAGGCTTTGTTGTCGGGCAGCAGCGTGAGGAGTTCGTCGTCGGGGCCGAGTGGGCGCCATCCGGGTGGAGGTGGCGCGGATCGGAGGGTTGCCATGACCTGATCCGCGCGCTCCTGATACGTATCAGGAATGTAGGCCGACCAAGACCCGAGTGACTTGCCGACCGCGAACCGCGACGCGTCATCCATCACGGCGGGCCAGCCTTGGGGAAGGTTTTGCGAAAGGATTCGCACGAGTACATCGCGTACGAATCGAGTGACCTGGTCGCGACGCTCCGCTTCGGCGAGCAGTCCGCTCAGGAGCTGGACTCCTGCGACGCCGTCCTTGCCCAGATCCTCCGCCAATTCCACCAGCGAAGCGGTGGGGCGCGCATCGGCGAATGCGGTGAGGGAGGAGTAGCCACGCTCACGGACCCGCTCGTAGAGACGCACCGTCCAGTTGCCCCGCCATGCGCGTCCGTCAGCCATCGCGTTCTCGAGGGTCAGGCTTCATCGTCTGGCAGAAGCATGAGGAGCAGTTCGTCATCCGGACCCAGCGGGTGCCAGCCCGGCGGAGGGGGTGAAGCGAGGAGTGAGTCACCCGCGCGGCTAACACGCGCCTCATGGGTTGCTGGTGTGAAGGCGCCCAATCGGGCAAGCATCTTGATTACCTGGAATCGGGTCGCATCATCCCTGATGACTGGCCAGCCGTTGGGAAAATCCGCAGCCAGCTCGCGCGCGAAGACATCGCGTAGCAGGCGAGTCACCTGACGACGCTGCGCAGCCTCGGAGAGCAGACCATGGAAGACCTGAATCGCCGCAACATCGTCTGTGCCGAGCTCTTCGGCGAGCTTCATCAAGGGAACGGTGGGACGCGAGTTGGCGAAGTCCGTGAGTGAGGTGTGACCGCGTTCGCGGACTCGTTCATACATTCGAGTCTTCCAGTTTCCCTGCCACGAGCGTCCGTCGGTCATCGCCGCCTCGCGGGAACGAATCGCATGGGAATGTCATAGACGTTCATGTACTGCGCAACGATGTCCAAGACCTCGTTTCGCGTCAATGCTCGGTCGAAACGGGTTTCCGCCTTGCGGAGTTCACTCATGATCAGATGGTTCCACTCCTTGGGCCACGTGCGTCCCAGGCGCCAGTCGCCGCCGCCGTGAATCGCCTCGTGGTGGGACTGCTCCAGCCGGACGCAGAACTGGTCGATGCTCATCTCGCCCTTGAACCCGCGCTTCTCGAACCACTCGCGATGCTCCTGCGGCAGGACGTGGTGCTTCGGTGCGCTGGACATCCCGGCTCCGGCCCTGCCGGTCTCGTGCATGGCGCGAACTTCGGGGCTGTCTCCCAGCGCCTCGCGCACACCGTTGGGCAGGTCCTGCTTCGCCTGCGCCATCAGCACCTGACCCGCGTGGATGCGGACCGCCGCGCTGACGACGGGCGCGGAGATGACTCCCGCCTGCACCAGCCTGCGCATCCGCTCGACCCACTCGGCGGTGACGACGATGCGCGAGCCCAGCATCACGCCTCCCGAGCCCATCACGAGCCCGACACCGAGCGTGACGGGAGCGGCGGGGGGCGGCCTTGGCAGCGTCGCCTTCAGGGCTGAAACCAGCGTGAGCATTTCAAGGAACTGTGCCGCCGCGACGACCCGCCCGCCGCGCTCCATCGCTCCGCGCGCACCTTCCTGGATGGACTGAAACTCCCGGGTGAGCTGCCCCATCAGTTCAGGCATCGCGGTCGCAGTGGCCTGCACCTTGTCGGGGTCCATTGACGCGAGCGCCGTCATGGCGGGCTCGATCCGCTTCCGCACACGGTCCAGGTCCACGAACAGCCGCTCAGCTCCGTAGAAGGGGCACTCCTGCTGGATGACCTCCGCGAGCCGCAAGAAGTCGAGCCATGTGGCCAGAAGCATCGCGCCGGAGATGACGGCCTCGAGTCGTGGACCTGTCAGACGGAGGATTCCCGCTCGCATGTCCGAGTCCTCGATCGTCTCCGATGCGTTCGCGAGCGAAGTGGCTCTCGCGGTCGCGCCCCGCAGCCATGGCACCTGGATGGAGCCGTAGTCGGTGTACCGGGTGAAGACGCCGTCAAAGCCTCCCAGACCCTTCGTGTTCTCCGCGAGCCTGGGGAGCGCCCTGGCGACCCCATCCACCGTGTCCTGCACTTCCCCAAGGGCTTCGATGACTGCCTGATGGGTGAGCGGATCGAACGAATCCCCACCTGCTCGGGTCCGGGGGGCAGGGGAGCGCCGACGCTCCGGCGAGTCCGTTGGTGCGAAGGCCGCCCTCTGGCGAAGCACACGCGAACCGCTACGGCGCTCAGGCGCCTCCACGCCCGCGCATCCTGAGACAATCAACACCGCGCACAACGACAAAACCCAATCGCGCATGGGCCCTCCCTGTGTCGAGGCCTATCCGGGAAGCCGTACAGGCGACACGCGGCGCGCGGGACGCCGGGCCGGGAGCACGTCGATGAGCGACTGTGCTTCCTCCCAGCCCACGCCAGGCAGGATGACGTGCGAACCCGCCACGTCGATGCGCACGTGTCCGATGCCGTAGCCGCGCTCCAGCGGCCCCTGCCTCGCGCGCACGGACTGGATGCGGGAGCGCTGCACCACCGTCGTGCGCCTGCGCCAGAAGCCCTGGCGCACCACCACCAGGGCTTCCGTGAGGAGCCATCCCTGGAAGCGCCAGTCGAACCAGGCTCCCAGCAACTGCGCGGGCAGCAGCAGCCAGGCCACCGCGCCCCAGGCTCCCCAGAACCAGGTCGCTGGCGCCGCCACCAGCACGCTCAGGCCCACCGCGCGGACGCGTGCCCGCAGGAGTGCCTTGGGATGCGCTCGCTGGAATGGCATCGCATCAGGCAGCTCAGGCACGAACTCCCGCAGCAACTCCGGCATGCGCGCCGTGGGCACCACCGGCACCAGCAGCTCCGCGCGGTCCGAGGACTCCTTGCCCGTGCGGACGCCCGCCGTCTCCACCTCCACCGAACCGAAGCCCAGCGTGCGGCGCAGGAAGGGTTCATCCAGCACCACCTGCTGGATGCGCGCACGCCGCACCGTCACCTGCCGGCGGGTGATCAGCCCTCCCACCGCTCGCAGATGCGTGCCCGTGTCGACCAGGCGGAAGCCGTGGAACCGCAACACGGCTCGCGCGCCACTCACCAGCCACAGGCCGAACAACCCCGCGAGCGCCGCCACCGTCGCGGCCAACCAGCCCATGCCCGGCGCCGCCACCGCGTCCCAGTGCGCCTCCATCCACGGCAGCAGCAGCTTGTGGAAGGTCTCGGTGATTTCGTGCAACGCGCCCATCACCACCGCGATGACGCCCAACCCCAGCGCGGTGGCTCCGTAGAGCAGCAGGCCTCCCAGGTGGGCTTCGGAGAGCACTCGCTCCTCCGGCGCGGCTTCGCCGAGCAGGAGCACCGTCGCCGTGCTTTCGCCTCGCACAGTCTGGAGCGCGTGGATCAGCGCCTGTGCATCCTCCGGCGTCAGTCCTCGAAGGTGGCCGTCCGCCTTGCCGCCGGAGGCGGTCTCCACCTTCACCTCCACCAGCCCGAGCAGCTTCGACACGAAGGGCTGCAAGACCTCCGTGTTCTGCACCCGCGCGGCTTCGATGAAACGTGAAGTGCGCGTGAAGACGCCGGATCGGATCTCCAACTGGGCATCCACCACGCGGTAGCTCGTCGTGGCCACTTCATAGAGCATGGTGGCGAGCAGCAGCACGGCCATGCTCAGCACGATCACCCAGAGGACCACCGGCAGGCCGCGCTCACCCGCGAAGTACGTGGGCAGCAACGCGCCCAGGAGCATGCGGCCAATCGTCCCCGACAGGGGTACCAACGCCGCGAGCGGCGCCTTCGCGCTCAGCCGCTTCCAGGACACCTCCTCCGGCGCGGCCAGCGCCACCGGCTCAGACGACATCGTCGGCCTCGCGCCGCACCAACCGCTCGCGCAGGGCGTCCGCGGTCTCCCGCGTCAATCCGGGAATCTCTCCGTCCGCGCCACTGCCCGCGGCCGTGTAGATCTGCAGGCGCGCGAGCCCCAGTGACCGCTCGATGGGGCCCTGGTGCACGTCCACGTGCTGGATGCGCCCCGCCGGGATGGACACCACTTCGTGCAGGAGTACGCCGTGGGAGATGACCAGGTCGTGCTCACGCAGCGCCCAGCCCCAGCGCTCGTGCGCGCGTTGCGGATACCACGACGTCAACACGCTCAATCCCAGCACCACCGCGCACGGCAGCAGGAACGGCCAGTGCTCGTTGCCAGCGAAGCTCAACCCCAGAGCCACGGCGAACGCGATTCCACCGTAGATGCCCATGCGCAGGAGCGCCCGGATGCGGAACAACGTGAGCGCTCCACGAGGAAGGCGTTCCAGCGTCGGCAGAGGGGCGGTCATGGGGAGCCTCCGAGGGGACCGCGAATCTACTCCATCAAGCCTGTAAAGCTGAACAGGGCTTCATGTTACGGCGCCTGACGCAGGCCGAACGCGGCGCGGTGCGGGTCCTCACACGGCGCGACGCGTGCTCCATCGGGCATGACGTGCGTGCCGTTGGCCACGAGCCCTCCACCCTCGACGACCGCGGCGAGGGCGCGGTCCAGGTCGTCGACAGCGAAATAGAAGAGCCAGTGCGGATGGATGTGCGGGAGGCGCGCGGTGCTACAGGCCGCCCCCACGCTGCGCCCATCCTCATGCCAGGTGAACTGTTGATACGTCCCGACCTCGGGGGACAACTGGAGTGCTTCCGTCGGCCGCCAGCCGAACAGGCCGCTGTAGAGGCCCAGGGCGCGGGCATGGTCGGCCGTGTGCAGTTCGTGCCACGCCAATTCCGCGTGTGTGTTCCGCCCGGCCCGGGAGGTCATTGCGACCACCGCGCCCAGCGGATCCCGCAGCACGGTGGAGGCGATGCCTTCCGTGGACCGCCTCGGCGGCCCGAGACGCTCCGCGCCGAGCGCGACGAAGCGCTCCACGGAGGACTCCAGGTCGGAAACGTGGATGTGTCCCAGCCAGTGACTCGGAGCACCACGGGCGGCGGCGGCTTCGGGCAGCAGGGAGACTTCCCACGCGACGTCCATTCCCAGGACGTCCAGGTAGAAGCGCCGCGCCTCGCCGGGCCTGGGGGAGCGCAACTCGTACCAGCAGAAGCCGTTCTTCATCGGGCTTCTCGTAGTGGACGGGCCCGGAGGAAGTAAAGCCGTGCTCAGCTGGGGGCGCTGGCGGAGTCCTGGGAGAGCACCTCACGGAGTTCATCGATGCTGACGGAGAGGAGCACGGTGTCACTCACCGAATGCACCAGTCGCGTCGGCACGTAGATGCGCCCCGCGTGGAAGTAGTTCCAGTAGACGCCGAACTGCTCGGAAGCTTCCGAAGTCAACTTCACCTGGATGGTGTCGATCTTCCAGGTCTCGCTGTCGATGGACAGGGTCTCCACGTTCCCGAGCGCCTGACCTCCGGCCGTGACGACCATACGGCCCTGGGTGACGCTTTCCGCGAATTGCATGGGGGTTGTTCCTCCGTTCGCTCACAAAGGTGGGGATGCCGCGAGTGAAGTGCCGTCATCCATCCGCACGGGTGACGGACGGGGCTCCGCATGCCTGCCCAGCGAAGCAGGCGTGAGCCGGATGAGCTTCATCTCCTGTCAGGGGTGGCCCGAAGCCCGTCCGGCGAGCTCCGCCCCGTTCGGGTCCGCCTGGAACGGGCGGGCGTCCCAGGGCAGCATCAGGCGGAAGGTCGTTCCGGTGTCTGCGTCGCTCGTCAGCTCGACCCTTCCGCCGTGCGCCTGGGCGCACCCCCACACCAGCGTCAGTCCCAGTCCCCAGCCCTTCGACGGCCCCGTCTTCGCGGAGCGGGTCCGGATGAAGGGCTTGAAGATGGCCTCCTGGTCGGCACGCGCGATCGCCGGCCCCTGGTTGTGCACGGAGACTTGCGCTTGCGCGCCGGTCGCCGTGACGGTGAAGGTGATGCGGCTGTCGGCCGCTCCGTACTTGAGGGCGTTGGTGCCCAGGTTCCACAAGGCGCGGCGCAGCTCCTCGGCGCTCCAGATGCCCCGGACGTGCTCCTCCGCCTCGAGCACGAAGCGCCCTCCATGGAGCATCGTCAGCTCCTCGACGACATCGTAGGCGATGCTCCCCAGGTCACACGTGTCGAGCCGGAGCGGCAGCCGTTGGCCCGCTTGGATGCGATTGGCGTCGAGCAGGTCCCGTACCATCTGGTCCGCCCGTTCGATGTTCCGGTCGATCCGCAGTGCCAGGTCGCGTCGCGCCTCCAGCTTCTCCGGATCCCGGAGGAGCGCGTGCGCCCCCATCTTCGCCGTCGACAAGGGGCCACGGAGATCATGGGCCAGGATGGTGACGAACTGCTCGCGGAGGCCGCGCTCGGTCTCGAGCGCTTCGACCTTCTCCTGGAGGTTCGTGTACAGCCGGGCGTTCTCCAGGTGGACGCTCAGGTGCTGGCCCAGCGTCTGGAGCCGCTGCTTCTCCCGGCCGGTGAACTCACGGGTGTTGGTCAGCCCGACGTAGAGCACGCCCGTCAGGGCCCGGTGGGCGGGCAGCCGGACCCCGAGCACGGAGTGGATCCCTCCCTGGCGGAGCGACTCGCTCACCTCGAGCGTCGTGGTCGTGGCGTCCCGGAGGGAGTAGGTCTCCTCGCCCGCCTCCACGATGCTCCCGGGAAAGGACTTGGGGTCCAGGGAGGTCGCGTAGTGTTCCAGTTGCTCGTTGCCGGCTCCCGCGGAGGCCGCGGTGACCAGGCGCTCGTCCTCTGGCGCGTACAGCAACAAGGCGCAGCTCTGGGCGCCCATGGCCTCCAGGATGATTTCGAGCAGCTCCTTCAATTGGCTCCGGCTGCGTGGTTCGTCCAGCCTGAGCGCCTCACTGGCCACCTTCTGGAGGAGCCGCAGGTAGCGCTTCTCCGTCTGTTCTTCCTCCAGCAGGTGTTTGCCGAAGAGGTCCGCGACGGACTCCATGGCGACGTGCAGCTCGGTGTAGAGCTGCTCGACGTCATGCCCGTCGGGCTGCTCGTCCGGAGGCGTGTTGGCCCAGGTCTGGGTGATGCACCGCCCCAGGATGGCGAACTCCTCGACGACCTCACCCACATGGAAGCCCTGGCGAAGCCGTGCGGACACATGGCTTTCAACGTGCTGCCGCTGCTGGTTGTCGCCATCACCGCCCGATGCCCGCGCTTCCGCGAGGGACGCGAGATAGATGGGCATGACGTTCCTGAACTCGGGCTGTTCCAGGCCACGGGCGGATGCGGCCCGGGTCGCCTCGTCCATCCAACACTGGATGATCTCCGAATGATGGCTCCGGATGATCTCCGCGATGCTCGCCATGGTCCTTCCCCTGTCAGCAGAATCCCTTGGGGCCACACAATCCCCGGCGGATTCCAGACACGAGCAGCGCGGCCGCCAGCGGGTATTGCCAGGCAATTGATATAAAGGTGGCCGTCGCGGACCCCTGATGCAACAGAAGGACCGATCGGGGAGGCACCTGCCCCATGGCAGCAGGCAGTCGTAAGGGCGGCCTGGCTGCCTAGACGTCGATGCCGTCCCGCCGCAGCTCGTCCGCATGGGCGAGCTGCGCCAGCGTCCCCGGCGGAGGCGTGTACCAGCCGGGATCGCCCTCTGCCTCCAGCCGGTCGCGGACCTTGAGGATCGTGAACATGCCTCCCATGGTGATCTCGTCGTAGGGGCCCTTGCCGCCGACCATGGGAATGGAGTTCGCGGGCATGGGCATGTGGTGCATGCCCGCCATGTCCCCCATGCCCGTCTGCCCCATCGTCATGTAGCCGGGCAGCAACGGGCGCACCTTCGCGTCCAGGCCTCCAGGCTTCACGCCGACCATGTTCGGCAGGTCGTGGCCCATCTGGTTCATCACGTGGTGGGTCATGTGGCAGTGCATGGCCCAGTCCCCGGGTTCGTCCGCCACGAACTCGATGGTGCGGGTGCTGCCCGTGGGCACGAGCACCGTCGTCTCCGGCCACTGCGCGCTCTCCGGGATGCGGCCTCCGTCCGTGTCCGTGATGCGGAACTGGTAGCCGTGCAGGTGGATGGGGTGGTGGTCCATCGCGCTCAGGTTGCCGAAGCGGATCCGCACCCGCTCGCCCTTGCGCACCACCAGCGGCTCCGTGCCCGGGAACGCCTTCGCGTTCATCGTCAGGATGTTGAAGTCCGTCATCTCGTTGGGGTCCGGACGCCGCGTGCCCGGGTCGATGCGCCACTCGTGCAGCATGATGGCGAAGTCGCGATCCACCCGCGGCCCCACCGGCTTACGCGGATGGATGATGAACAGGCCCACCATGCCGAGCGCCATCTGCGTCATCTCGTCGTGGTGCGAGTGATACATGCACGTCCCCGACTGACGCACCGTGAACTCGTAGCGGTACGTCTCGCCCGGCGCGATGGCCTTCTGGTTCAGCCCTCCCACGCCGTCCATGCCGCTGGGGGTGAGGACGCCGTGCCAGTGCACCGTGGTGGACGCGGGCAACCGGTTCGTGACGTAGAAGCGCACGCGGTCGCCCTCCACCACCTCGATGGTGGGCCCGTGCACGTGGCCGTTATAGCCCCAGCACGTGGCCTTGAGGCCGGGCGCGAACTCGTGCTCCACCTCCTGGGCCACCAGGTGGAACACCTTCACGCCTCCCACGTACTTCCACGGCAGCTTCGCGCCGTTGGGCACGACGACGGGGCGGTAGCCACGGCTCGCATTGCCGCCCGCGTCCGCCGGGGCCTTCGCCACGGGCACACTCGATTGCGCCTGGGCGGCACGGCCGTGCATCAGCAGGGCTCCCGTCGCCAACGTCGCGCCCGTGCGCGCGAGCAGCCCTCGGCGGGTGAGCGAGGGAGATTCGGACCGCGTGTCCTCGACGGGGCCCTGGGGTTCGTCAGTGGGCTTCATGGTGCTCATGGGTGGGCTCGGGAGAAGAAGTGGGAGCAGGGGCGGGCGCGGCGGTGGACGGCAGGCGTCCTCCCACGAGGCGCTCCAGGTCGGCCCGCGCCATCCAGTAGTCGCGGACCGTCTCCAGGTACGCCCTCCAGGCCTCCACCTGCTCGCGTCTCGCGAGGAGGAGGGCGGGAAGGCCTATCTGCATGGCGTTGTACTGGCGTTGTGACTCCTCGACGATGGTGGTGCGCAGCGGGAGCACGACCTTCTGGTAGCGCTCCGCCATGTTCCGCAGCGTCACCAGCTTCGCCCTCGCCGCGCGCACCTCCGAGCGGGCGTTGACCGCCAGCTCCGTCAGCCGGTTCTCTCCCTGGCGGTGCTGCGCCTCCAGCTTCGCGATGAGCGCCTGACGTTGATCGAAGATGGGCAGCTCCAGCGACAGCGTGGGGCCCAGCAGGCGCGGACCGTTCGCGTCGCGGTGCGTGTGCACGCCCACCTCCACGCGGCCGAAGTAGCGCGTGCTGCGCGCCAGCTCCAGCGCGTTCCACAATAGCGACGTCTGCTTGCGGGCCGCGTCGATGTCCAGCCGCTGCTCGATGGCCAGCGTCTCCAGGCGCTCCAGCGAGGACTCGGCGGCGGGGACCTCCGGCAGCTTCCGCGCCAGCGTCCACTGGACCCTCGCGCCGTACAGGCCCATCAGGCGGGTGAGGTGTTCGCGCGCTTCGACCAGCGCCAGCTCGTCCTGGGCCAGCTCCAACCGCGCCTGCTCCAGCGAGGCCTGTTCGGTGGCCAGGGCCAGCACCGTGATGTTGCCCGCGGCGCGCTGACGGTTGGACAGGTCCGCCGCCGCGTCCGCTGCCTGGAACACCTCTCTGCGCAGCGCGACCAGCTGCTGCCGGGCCTGCACCTCCGTGAACGCCTGTCGGACCTCCGCCGTGGTGGCCAGCGCCTCGTGCGCCACGCGCAGCGTGTCCGCCTGGAACTGCTCCTTCGCCACGCGCTTGCGCAGCGGCAGCGTGAAGAGGTCCACGAAGCTCTGGACGATGGAGAACTCGGTCTCGGTGATGCCGTCCGAGGACAGCGGGAAGCCGATGCTCCCGTCGAAGGACGGGTTGGTGAGCAACCCGGCCTGCACCATGTCCGCCTGGGACACGCCCAGGTCCTCGTACGTCGCCTGGAGCGCGGGGTTGTTGAGCAGCGCCACCTCCACCGCACGGTCCGACGTGAGGTCGCCGGCCAGCAGGGCATCCAGGTGTTGCTGCACCTGCTCATCCTCCGGCGTCCCCTGATTCCATCGCGTCTTCAAACCCGTTCGCTCCTCCACGAGTGCCGCCACTTCCATGTGGCCGCGCTCCTTCTGGATGGACGCGCAGCCACCGAGCAGCAGAACCACGAAGAGCCAGGGGGATTTCCAATGCACTCGAGACCTCGAAAAGGGATGTGCCCTGTTGAGCAAGGGTCGGGCCATCGCGTCAGGTAGCGCAACCCCACGGAATGACGGCGTCCGGAGGAACACGCTCGCATGGGCACTTCGTGCGAGGTGTGACCGCCAACGTCACACTGTGATGCGCGGCGCGGCGTCCAGGCCGGGGGCTTCGAGCCGCCCCACACCGGGGATGAAGCGGCCCACGCGCGCCGCGTAGCGCTGATAGGTGTCGCCGTGCAGGCGCAGCAGGTGCTCCTCCTCCAGCCGCACCTGGAGCGACACCAGCAGCACGTAGTCGAGCCAGCCCATCACGGTCCACGCGCTCGGGGTCGCGAGCGCCATGCCCGTCACCACGACGAGCATCCCGCTGAAGATGGGGTTGCGCACGACGCCGAAGAGGCCTCCCGTCACCAGCTCCGTCCGGTCCGAGTCGATGCCGATGCGCCACGACGCGCCCATCTCCACCTGGGCGCGCACGGTGAAGATGAACCCCACGGCCACCAAGGCCCAGCCCGTCCACCGGAGCGCGCCAGGGACCTGCCACACGCCCAACGCTTGCTCCCCGATGGCCAGGTGCGCCGCGCTCCAGAGCACGATGGCCCCCATGAACAGCGCCATGCCCACGCCGATGACCCGCTGGAGCGGCGGGCCGGAGCGGTGCAGCACCAGCGCCGGGCGGCCCGTGCGGCGGCGCAGGCGCACCGACGGCAACACCATGGCGAAGAGGAGGAAGGCGAGGGTGGCGGCGGGTAGGGCCGGCCGGGTGAAGGTGGCGACGTCCATGGGAGACCTCCAGCTGCGTTCCCCCAGGCTGACGCCCGGCCCCGCGCGCTCTTACACCTGGTTTTTCACGCGGGCGCGCAGTCGCAGTCCACGCAGCCCTGCGCGCAGCAATGGCCGCACAGCTCCACCAACTGCTCGCCCAGGGCCTTCCGGGCGCGGTGCAGGCGCACGGCGGCGTTGTTGGCGGAGATGCCCGCCTCCCGCGCATACGTGGCCACGGTGAGCCCTTCCAGGTCCACCCGGCGCACGGCCTCCGCGTACTCGGGCTTGAGCGTCCCCGCGAGCCCCGCCACGCAGCCGCACACCGTCGCCTCCAGGCCGTTGGCGTCCTCGGTGGACAGCGGCTGCTCGTGGGCCAGGGACTCCAGCGTGGTGACCTCCCGCTGGCCCCGGCGGTGGCGGTCCACCAGCGCGTTGCGCAGGAGCCGGTAGAACCAGGCCACCGCGCTCTGCTCCTCGCGCAGCGCGCCTCCCTGTTCCATGCCCTTCACGAACGCGGCCTGCAGCACCTCGCGCGCCGCCTCCTGGCTCCCCACGCGCGGCGTGAGGAACGCGAGGAACGCGTGGTGATGGCGCAGCAGCGCGTCCATCGCCTCCGGTGACAGGCTCACGCCGGGACCTTTCGCGCGGCCCTGCGCGCCTTGATCCGCTCCTGGAACCCGTGCACCAGCGCGTAGAACGTGGGCAGGGCCAGCAGCGTGAAGAGGGTGGACGTGACGAGCCCGCCGACCATCACCACCGCCAGCGGACGTTCAATCTCCGTCCCGTGCAGCGGCAACACCAGCAGCGGCAGCAACCCGAGGATGGCCGTGCCCGCGGTCATCAGCTTGGGCCTCACGCGGCCGATGCTCGCCTCGCGCACGGCCTCCGCGAAGGGCTTGCCCCGGCCCATCAGGTCCTTCGTCTGCGCCACGAGCACCAGGCCGTTCTGCACCGCGATGCCGAACAGGCCGATGAGGCCCACCAGGCTGGACACGTTCCACGTCTCGCCCGCGATGAGCAGCGCGAGGATGCCACCCACGAACGCGTCCGGCAGCGTGGCCAGGATGACCAGCGCCTCCGCCACGGAGTCCAGCGCGAGGTAGAGCAGGACGAACACCGCCATCAGCGCCAGGGCGATGGCCACCGTCAGCGCCTGCGCCGCGCGCTCCTGGCTCTCCACCTTGCCGCCCACGTCCACGAAGTAGCCCGTGGGCAGCTTCAGCTGCGTGGCCAGCACCTCCCGTACCTCCGCCGCCGTGCTGCCCAGGTCGCGGCCGGACACGCCCGCTTCCACCGCGATGCGCCGGCTGCCGGCCTCGCGGCGCACGCTCCCCGCGCCGGAGGTCTCCTCGATGGTGGCCAGCTGACTCAGCGGGATGCGCGTGCCGTCGTGTCCGTCCACCAGCAGGTTGCGGATGGCGTTCACGTCGCCCCGGCGGTGGTCCGCCAGCCGGAGCACCAGGTCGTAGCGCCGCTGGCCCCGCCAGATCTGCGCGGACTCCTCACCCACGAGCCCCACGCGGACGGCCCGGATGACGTCGCCGGGCGTCAGTCCCACGCGCGCCACCGCCGCGCGGTTCACCGCGATGCGCAGCTGCGGCAGGCCGCTCAGCCGCTCCACCCGCAGGTCCTCCACGCCGTCCACTTTCGACATCAACGCGCGCGTGCGCTCCGCGAGCTCCGAGAGCGTGTCCAGGTCCGGCCCGAAGACGCGCACGGAGAGGTCCGCGGGGCTGCCTCCCAGCCCCTCGTCGATGCGCATCCCCAGCGGCGTGGTGAAGAGCACCGACACGCCGGGCACCTTCCCCACCGCCTCGCGCATCCGCGACTCCAGCGTCTCGCGGCCTCCGAGGGTGTCCTTCTTGAGGACCACCAGCACGTCGGACAGGGTGTGGGGCATCGGGTCCTCGGTGCGCTCGGCGCGGCCGGTGCGGCGCACCACGTCCTCCACCTCCGGGAACTCGCGCAGCACGTCCTCCACGCGGTGGTTGAGGCGATCCACCTCGTCCAGTGACGCCTCCGCCGGCAGCACCGTCTGGAGCAGGAACGCGCCCTCGTCCAGCCGGGGCATGAAGTCGCTGCCCACCATGAAGGCCAGGCCCAACGCGGGCACGGTGATGGCCAGCGCCACCACGCGCACCAGGCCCGCGTGACGCATGCACTTGTCCAGGATTGGCGCGTACGCGGCCTTCACCTTGCGGATGATCCACACATCCTCCGGTGAGTCCTCGCTCGGCGCGCGCAAGAGCAGCCCCGACACCACCGGCACCAGCGTGAGCGCCAGCGCGAGCGACGCGGCCAGGCACGCCACCACCGCCGCCGCGAGCGGCTGGTACATGCGGCCCTCGATGCCTGACATCGCGAAGAGCGGGATGAACACCGCGACGACGATGAGCGTGGCGTAGGCGATGGGGCGGCCCACTTCCATCGCCGCCGCCAGCGCCTCGTCGCGCACCGAGCGGCGGCCCTTGCCCTCGCGCAGGTCGTGGATGACGTTCTCCACGACGATGATGGCCGCGTCCACCAACAGGCCCACCGCGATGGCGAGGCCTCCCAGCGTCATCGTGTTCAACCCGATGCCCGCCGCCTTGAGCAGCAGTCCCGCGAGCGCCAGCGACAGGGGCAGGGTGAGCGTGACGATGAGCGCCGCGCGCCAGTCCCCGAGCAGCAGGAAGAGCACGCCCACCACCAGGAACGCGCCCAGCAGGATGGCCCGGCCCACGCCTCCCAGCGCGGAGCCCACCAGCTCCGATTGGTCGTAGACGACGCGCAGGTGCACGCCCGGCGGCAGCGAGCGTCGCAGCTCGTCGATGGCCGCGCGCACGCCCTCGGCGACGAGCACGGTGTCCGCGCCGAACTGCTTGCTCACGCGGCAGCTCACCACCTCGCCATCCAGCCGGTGCGCCATGCCCCGGCGCGGCGCGGGGGCTTCGCGTACGTCCGCCACGTCTCCCAGCAGCACGGGCGTTCCGTCCCGCAGCGCGACCACGGTGTTGTTCAGGTCCTCCACCGTCTCCGCACGGCCCACGGCGCGCACGGCCCACTCCATGGGGCCCTGGGTGATGAAGCCTCCGGAGGCGTTGACGCTGGCGCCCTCCAGGCCGTGCTGCACCTCGTCCAGGGTGATGCCTCGCGCCACCAGTTGATCCGGATCCAGCAGCACCTGGAACTGGCGCAGATAGCCGCCCAGTCGCTCCACGCCCGCGACGCCGGGCACCGCGAGCAGCCGGTTCTTGATGTCGAACTCCGCCAGGTCGCGCAGCGCCATCAGGTCCGCGCTGCCGGGCTCCGCCTCCAGCGTGAACTCGAAGACCTCATTGAGCCGGCCGGTGAGGCTGGACACGAGCGGCGTATCGGTGCCCGGTGGCAGCTCGCCCGCCGCCTGCGCCACGCGCTCCGCGACGTACTGGCGGCTGCGGAAGTAGTCCGCGTCCGGTTCGAACTCCACCGTCACCTGCGTGACGCCCAGCTGCGAGGTGGAGCGGATGCGGCGCACCTCCGGCAGGCCCGCCAGCGCCACCTCCATGGGGATGGCCACCGCCGTCTCCAGCTCCTCGGCGCCCATGGCCGCGTTCTGCACGATGACGTTGAAGATGGGCGCGGACAGATCCGGGAACACGTCCTGGCGCAGGTTGCGGAGCGCCATCGCGCCAAAGGCCGCCAGCGCCAGGACGACGAGCACCGTCAGCCCGGGCCGAGAAAAGGACGCGCGGAGGATGCGCCCCGGCAGCGTCGTGCGCGGATCAGTGGCCATGCTCATCGCCTCCGCCCTGGGACTTCTCCACCTCGGCCTTGAGCAGGAACGCGCCCTCCACCACCACCTCGTCGCCCACGGCGAGCCCCTTCAGGACCTCCACCTGCGTGCCCAGGCTGCGGCCCCGGCCCACCTCGCGCTGCTCGAAGACGCCTGCCTCCGGCGTGGGCAGGAACGCCACCCAGCCATTCTCCAGCCGCTGGAGCGCCGCCGCGGGCACGGCCGTGAGCGTGGCGCCTGGCTCTCCCAGCGGGATGGACGCGGACGCGGACATGCCCGGCCGCAGGAGCCCCTTGCCGTTGTCCAGCTCCAGGCGCACGGGGATGGTGCGGCTGTGGGGATCCACCCGCTGCCCCACGTGGCCCACCTTCGCGGTGAACTCCTGGCCGGGGAACGCGGCGAAGGTGACGCGCGCGTCCGCGCCGGGCTTCAGGCGCACGGCGTCCCGTTCGAACGCGTGGACGATGAGCCACAGCGACGACAGGTCTCCGACGCGGAAGAGCGGTTGAGACGGGTCCGCCATCTGCCCCAGCCGCGCGGCGCGCTCCACGACGGTGCCGTCGATGGGCGCCTTGAGCACGAAGCCGGACGTGCTCTCACCGCTGGCGCTGCCCGCGCCCAACGCCGTGAGCGCGGCCTTCGCGGCGGCCACCTCCGCCTCCGCGGCGGCGGCATCCGCTTCAGCGGCCTGCGCGTCCTTGCGCGCGACGATGCGTTCCTCGGCCAGCGTGCGCTTGCGGTCCGCGGCCTGCCGTGCGGCGGTGGCTCGGGCCTGGGTGGCCTGGAGGTCCGCGCGGGCACGGCCCAGCTCCGGACTCTGGAGCTCCGCCAGCCGCTGGCCCTGCTTCACGGCCTGGCCCGTCGTCACGGCGACGGAGGCCACGCGCGCGGAGACCGGCGAGGCCACCTCCGCGTAGGCGTCCTCACTGAAGGTCAATTCGCCCAGCGCGGTGACGCTCTCTCCGCCCGGGCGGGCCTCCACCTTCGCGGTGGTGACGCGCAGGTCCCGGAGCATCTCCTGGGGCACGTGCACGTGGATGACGTCACCGGACTCGACGTGGAGCTTCTCCTTGGCTTCCTCGTCGTGGCCGTGTTCGTGCGCGTCGTCGTGTTCCGCCTTGGAGGACTTGCAGGCGGTGAGGCCCACGAGGACGGACAGCAGCAGCAGCGTGGGCTTCATGGCAGGACTCCCGTTTCCACTTCCAACTGCACACGAGCAAGGGCCAATCGCAGCAGGCCGTCGAGCCACGCGGCCCGCGCCTCCAGCGTGTCGCGACGGACGAGGAGGAAGGCCGCGAGGTCCATCTCCCCAGCGTCATAGGAGCGCTGCGCCAGCGCCTCGTTGTCATCCAGGAGCGGCAGCACCTGCTCCAGGGTCCCGAGGGCGCCGAGGCTCGCGCGGTAGCGATACTTCGCGGCCTGGACCTGGGCGGGCACGACGGTGCGCGCGGCGGCCAGCTCCTGCTCGGCGCGGCTTGCATCCGCTTCACCCACGAGGCGCGCTTCCTGGCCGCGAGCGAAGACGGGCAGGGGCACGCTGAGCGTTCCCAGGAACACCGTCTCGTCCGCCTCCTTCTGGTAGCGCGCGCCCACCGTCACGTCCGGCAGCACCTGGCGCCGGCCCAGCGTCGCGGCGGCCTTCGCCTGGACCTGCTCCTGCTCCAGGGCCACCAGGTCCGCGCGCGCTCCAGCGCCGTCCGTCACCTCGCGGACGGGCGCCCGCGCGATGGACCGCAGATCATCGTCGTAGGTCACCATGGGCCTCGCGCGGTAGCCCACGCGGACCTCCAGCTCCTCTCGCAGCGCGAAGATCTCGCCATCCGCGACCTGGAGCTCCGCGCGCGCCCGGGCGTGCGCCACCTTCGCCACGTTCACGTCCACGGCCGGAACGTCACCGGCCGCGTAGCGCTGCTCCGTGGCCTTGACGGTGCGCGCCGCCGCTTCCGCCGCGGCTTCCACCAGCTTCTTCCGCTCCCCGGCTTGCAGGAGACGCAGGTAGGCGGCGGCCACGTCTCCCAGGAGGAGCCGCTCCGCGTCGCGCAGCCGGGCCTCCTCCATGGACAGGCCCGCGCGCGCCGCATCACGCCGCAGGCCCTGCTTGCCGCCCAGCTCGAAGGGCTGCGACAGGCCCAACGCGAGGTCCAGGCCGTAGACGCCATTGGGGAGCCGGCGCGGGCCTACCTGAACGTCGAGCTGGGGGTTCTCGCGCAGGAGCGGCGCGGCGCTCGCCAGGGGCCCCTGGGCGGCGCGGACGCGGGCCCGGGCCTCGACCAGCGCCGGGGCGTGCTCGCGCGCCAGGGTGAAGACGTCCTGGAGGGTGATGCGGGATGGATCCGCGCCACCAGGGCGCGGCCAGAGCAGGACGGCGGCCAGCCCGAGGGCGGCCGTCGCGGAACGGATGGGCACGGAAGAGGACCTCTGCGGAAGGCGGGCCGCGCGCACCCATGCACCCGGGCAGGAGGCCGGGCACACCGGTGGCGGGGCGCGTGCGAACGACGATGGACGCGGGCCTTAAGCGAGAGGAACTATGGGGACGTGCAGGATGTCATCCGCGTCGGCGGAGGACGGCTCCGAGGCTTCGGGAGTGATGGGAGCCTCCCGGAACAGGGAGCCCATGAGGCCCGGCAGCGGCACGGCGACGGCCAGGGGCTTCGCGTGCGTGCAGCAGGCGCAGTCCACGCAGGTGGGAGCGCACTGGCCCTGCGCGTCGTCATCCGCGCAGCCCGTGAGGCACGTCTCCGCCTGCTGCGCCGGCCCGAAGGCATGCGCGAGCCCGCCCCCGATGGGAGCGAGCAGCATCAGGCAGATGAAGAGCCAGAGTCGGAGCACTGGAGCGGTCTTCTAGCACGCTCCGGTGGAGGTGCGCACGTCGTGAGGGCAGGGCGGGCGGCGCGAGGAGCGCTGCTCAGCCGCCAATGCCCTTGCGCAGCCGGGACCAGTCGAAGTTGGCCGCCGGATCGTCCTTGCGGCCCTTGGGCACGGCCACGTCCTTGTGCCCGACGATGTTCTTCGCCGGCACGTCGTACTCCTGCTTCAGGTAGCCCACGAGCTTCGTCAGCGACTTGTACTGCGCCTCCGTGAAGGCCGTCTTGCCGCTGCCGTCGTTGACGATCTCGATGCCGATGGAGCGCGCGTTCACGTCCGTGGGCACGCCGTGCAACTCCCCCTTGCCCGCGTGCCACGCGCGCTTGGTGTCGCCGACCAGCTGGTAGATCTTCCCATCGCGGTCCAGCATGTAGTGCGCGGACACCTTGCTGTCCGGGTTGCGCATCCACGACAGGTCCCCGGAGCCGTTGTTGGTGCCGGTGTGGTGCAGCACGATGGTGTCGATGTCCGCGCCGTTGCGCGAGTCGTTGTTGGGCGAAGGCGCGCTGATGACCGCGGGCTTGGTGAACTTCCCGGGCTCGGTGGGCGGAGGCGTCGTCGTCGGCTTGAGTGCCTTCGTCAGCGCCGCCGCAGTCTGCGCCCCGTAGTAGCCGGTGGCGGAGATCTTGTTGGCCGTCTGGAACTTCTTCACCGCCGCCTCGGTCTGCGGCCCGAAGGAGCCGGCGCCCGAATTCATCTGCGCCTGCGTCATGTAGCCCAGCTTCACCAGCCCCTGCTGAAGCTGCTTCACCTTCGCCCCGGAGTCGCCCTTGCCCAGGCCCGCGGGCGGCGCCGTGAGGGCCGTGGACGCGGCCGCCGCGCGCGCGGGAGCGGCGGTGCGGGGGGCCGTGGCGGCGGTGCTCGCGGGCGCGGTGGCGGTGGCA
>NZ_RAWF01000195.1:0-18755 GCF_003612075.1 Corallococcus sp. CA041A | reverse complement strand
ATCCTCAACCCCAGCCGCACCGCCCCGTCCTCCAACGTGCAGTCCCAGCTCGAACGGCGCACGTCCACCGGCCGCACCTCCACGCCGTGCCGCTGCACGTCCGCCACCAACGTGTGCGGCGCGTAGAACCCCATGGGCTGTGAATTGAGCAGCGCCGCCGTGAAGGCCGCCGGGTAGTGACACTTCAGCCAGCTGGACGCATAGGCAATCAACGCGAAGCTCGCGGAGTGGCTCTCCGGGAACCCGTAGTGCGCGAACCCCCGGAAGTGGTCGAACCACTCCTCCGCTTGCTTTCGCGTGTAGCCCTTCGCCTCGCAGCCCTCCACGAAGCGGCCCCGGTACGGGAGGATGCGCGCCTCCGCCTGCTTGTGGCTCAGCGCCCGCCGCAGGCCGTCCGCCTCTCCCGCGCTGAAGCCCGCCGCCACCATCGCGAGCCGCATCGCCTGCTCCTGGAAGAGCGGCACGCCCAACGTCTTCTGGAGGATGCCGCGCACCTCGTCGCTCGGGTACGTCACCTGTTCCTGGCCGTGCCGCCTGCGCAGGTACGGGTGCACCATGTTGCCCACGATGGGCCCCGGCCGGATGAGGGCGATCTGCACCACCAGGTCGTAGAACTCCCGGGGCTGGAGCCGGGGCAGCATGTTCATCTGCGCGCGGCTCTCAATCTGGAACACGCCCACCGTGTCCGCATTGCACAGCATGTCGTAGACCTTCGGATCCTCCGGCGGCACCGTGGCCAGGGACAGCTCGCGGCCGTAGTGCTTGTGGATCAGGGCGAAGCAGCGCGACAGCGCCGTCAACATGCCCAGCGCCAGCAGGTCCACCTTCAGGAGCCCCACCGCGTTGATGTCGTCCTTTTCCCACTGGATGACCGTGCGCCCCGGCATCGCCGCGTTCTCCACCGGCACCAGGTCCACCAGCGGCTCGCGCGTCATCACGAAGCCGCCCACGTGGATGGACAGGTGCCGGGGCACGCCCTCCAGCTCCTTCGCCACCGACAGCGTCCGCAGCACCCGCCCGTCCGTCGGTGACAGGCCCGCCTCCTGGAGCACGTCCGGCGTCACCTGGAAACCGTGCGACGACGCCACCCGCGACAGCCGGTCCACCTGATCCAACGACAGCCCCAGCGCCTTGCCCGCTTCGCGCAGCGCGAGCCGCCCCCGGTAGCAGATCACCTCGCACACCATGCCCGCGTGGCGGCGGCCGTGCTTCTCGTAGACGTACTGGAGCACCTCCTCGCGCCGCTCGTGCTCGAAGTCCACGTCGATGTCCGGCGGCTCCTTGCGCTCCATGCTGAGGAAGCGCTCGAACAACAGCCCCATCCGCACCGGATCAATGGCCGTGATGCCCAGCGCGTAGCAGACCGCCGAGTTCGCCGCGCTGCCCCGCCCCTGGCAGAGGATGCCCCGCCCCCGCGCGAACATCACGATGTCCCACAGCGACAGGAAGTACCCCGCGAAGTCCAGCGCCGCGATGAGCCGCAGCTCGTGGTCGATCTGCTTCGTCACCGCCGGAGGCACGCCCCCCGGATAGCGCGTGCGCAGGCCTGCCTCCGTGAGCACCCGCAGGTGCGCGTCCGCCGTGCGGCCTTCTGGCAGGTCCTCCTCCGGGAAGCGGTAGTGCAGCGCGTCCAGGGACGCCTCGCAGCGCGACGCCAGCTCCACCGTGCGCGCCAGCGCCTCAGGCCGGTCCGCGAACAGCCGCGCCATGTCCCCGGGGGACTTCAACGTCCGCTCCGCGTTCGGGAACAGCCGCGTGCCCGCATGATCCACCGTCACCCCGTGGCGGATGGACGTGAGCACGTCCTGGAGCACCTGCCGGTCGCGGTGGTGCGTGTGCACGTCGTTGTGCACCACCAGCGGCACGCCCAGCGCGCGGGCCAGCGCTTCCGCTCGCGCCTCCCGGGCCGCGTCCCCCGCCGACAGCGAGCGGCTCAGGCCCACGTGGAAGCTCCCGGGAAACGCCTCCGCCAGTGGAGCCACCGCCTCCAACGCCACCGGGCCCGGGAGCAGCGCGAGCAGCCCCGACGCGTGCTCCGCCACCTTGCGCCAGGGCACGCCCGCCTCGCCCTTGGGGTGCGTCATCCGGCCGTGGGACACCAGCCGGCACAGGTTCGAGTACCCGGCTGCGTCCCGCGCGTACACCACCACCGGCGGGCCGTCCTCCAGCGTCAGCTCCGCGCCCAGGAGCAGCTTCACGCCGTGCTCCTTCGCCGCGAGGTGCGCCTTCACCACGCCGTAGAGCCCGTCCCGATCCGTCAGCGCCAGCGCGGACAACCCCAGCCGGGCCGCGGTGGCCACCAGCTCCTCCGGATGGGAGGCGCCGTGCAGGAAGGAGAAGTGGGACCGGCACATCAACTCGGCGTAGCTCACGCCGGATCAGGATACTGAGCGGGCGTTCAGGCGCTAGATTGGATCTCCGTTTCGCGAGAGGGCGACTTCATGGGTTGTTCCTCTCATACGGAGGAAGCCATTGTCTCCCATTCCGCAGTCCTCTCATGCCCGGTTTGAGTTGTGATTGAAAACCGGACGAACATGGCGGGGCCGTTCGTGAAAGCCCATTGCTGCCTTTGGCGATATTCATGAGGAGGTCGCGTTGGAAGCCGTCTGCCGCGAGCCCGTGGCCCGGGGCTGGTTCGCCACCGCCATCACCGCTTCCTGGAGCGAGTCGCGCTCCACCTCCTCCAGGAAGTCTCCCAGCGCGACGTTGACCGCCTGGGGCTGCTCCAGGATGCACATGTGCCCGCCGCAGGGCAGCCGCTTGAGCCGCGCGCCCCAGATGCGCTGGTGCAGCCGCTCCGCCACCTCCGGCACCGTCACCGCGTCCTCCTCCCCCACCAGCACCAGCGTCGGCGTCTGGATGCGGTGCAGCTCCCCTTCCACGCCGCGGCGGTGGATGACGCCCTGCATTGCGCGCCACACCGCGCGCGGGTTCGCCGCCAACTGCCGGCGCAACAACGCCCGCTCCTCGGCCCGCTCCGGGTCCCGCATGAACGTGCGCCCGAAGTAGAGCGACATGATCCGATCCACCACCGGCCTCAGACCCAGCCAGTGCGTGAGCGTCGTCAGCACCCGGTAGCGCGCCAGCGTCAGCGGCAGCTCCGCCGCGGCGGAGGAGTCCAGCAGCGCCAGTGAGCGCAGGAGCTCCGGGTGCCTGGCTGCCAGCCTCAGGCCCACGAAGCCCCCCATGGACTGGCCCACGAAGTGACACGGCGCCAGCCCCAGCGCCTGGATGACCGCCACGGCGTCCTCATACACGGTGCGCAGGTCGATGACCGAGTCGCCAGGCGGGGGCTCGCTCTGCCCCTGGCCCCGGTGGTCGTACACGATGCAGCGGTAGTGGCCCCTCAGGGCCTCCACCTGCCGGTGGAACAGATGGGAGTCCCAGAGCAGCCCGTGACTGAAAAGCACCGGCTCCCCGCTCCCCCCTGTGTCCTCGTAGTACAGTCGTGCACCACGGATGGACAGGTATGGCATCTGCTTTTCCCCCGGCTTGGGCCCCCTTAGGGCCTTCCCGGAACCCACCCTCCGTTTTGATTGATTCCGGATGCCCGGCCGCCCGGTTTGACAGGGGGCCGAAGCCGCTGCCAAACAAGGACCCCATATGGACACCACCGCCTGGCAGCTCTGGTTGATCGCCGCCATCGTCCTGGGCGCGCTGGAGATCAAGCTCTCCGGCTTCGTGACGCTCTGGTTCGCGGTGGGCGCGCTGATGGCCTCCCTCATGGCCGGGGTGGGCCTGGGCCTCAACAGCCAGCTCTTCGCCTTCATCCTGGTGTCCGCCGCCCTCTTCGGCGCGTCCCGCACCATCTTCAAACACGTTTTCATGCGGGACGCCGTGCACTTGAAGACGGGCGTGGAGGCGATGCTGGGCCAGGAGGCCGTGGTCATGGAGGCGCTGGCGGACGGACACGGGGGCACCGTGCGCATCAACGGCGAGCTGTGGATGGCGCGCTCCCTGTCCGGGCCCCTGCCCGAGGGCGAGCGCGTCACCGTGGAGCAGATTGAAGGCCTCAAGTTGTGGGTGCGACGCCCGTCGGCGTCCAACGAAGTCGCGCTGCAACCGGCGCGTCGCAAGAAGAAGGAGAACGCAGGATGGGACTGACCATTGTTCTGCTCGTCGCGGCCGCGGCCGTCGTGATCGGGCTCGTCACCGGTGTGCGCATCGTTCCCCAGGCCAAGGTGATGGTCGTGGAGCGGCTGGGGAAGTTCCACCACGTGGCCTCCAGCGGCCTCAACATCCTCATCCCCTTCATGGACAGCCCTCGCGCCATGGAGATGCGCGCCGGCAACCGCTTCACGCGCAACACCCTGGTGGACCTGCGCGAGCAGGTCATGGGCTTCGAGACCGTCCAGGTCATCACCCATGACAACGTCAACATGGAGGTCGGCTCGGTCATCTACTACCAGATCGTCGATCCGGGCCGGGCGCTCTACCAGGTGGAGAACCTGGCGCTCGCCATCGAGCAGCTCACCATGACGAACCTGCGCAACGTCATGGGCGGCCTCACGCTGGATCAGACGCTCACCAGCCGCGAGACGGTCAACACCAAGCTGCGCATGGTGCTGGACGAGGCCACGGAGAAGTGGGGCGTGAAGGTGACGCGCGTGGAGCTGCGCGAGATTGAACCGCCCCAGGCCATCAAGGCCGCCATGGCCAAGCAGATGACCGCCGAGCGCGAGCGCCGCGCCGAGGTCACCAAGGCCGAAGGTGACAAGGCCGCCGCCATCCTCCAGGCCGAAGGCGAGAAGATCTCCCGCATCCTGCGCGCGGAGGCCGAGCGCGACGCGGAGATCGCCCGCGCCGAAGGCCACAAGCGCGCCGTGATGCTGGAGGCCGAGGGCAAGGCCGAGGCCACGCGCCTCACCTTCGAGGCCATCCACACCGGCCGCGCCACGCCGGAGGTGCTCGCGCTGCGCTACCTGGAGACGCTCCAGGAGCTGGGCAAGGGCGACAACAAGATGTTCATCCCCTACGAGGCCACCGCCGCGCTGGGCTCCATCGCCACGCTGAAGGAGGTGTTCGCCAAGGACGCCGCCCCGGCCGCCGCGCCCCAGCCCCAGCTCCGCGCGTCCGCTCCGTCCGCCGCCTCGATGAGCGCCCAGGCCCTGGCCCGGAACGCCGCCGCGAGCGCCACCATCCCGGCCACCCGCCGGGTGCAGCCGCCCTCGGACGAGTAGCCCCGGCCCCTTTCGGGGAATCGTTGTCAGGGCACCGGCGTTCTTTCCGTCGGTGCCCACGTCACGGCACGCGCCCGGGCTTGCCATCCGCCCGGGCCGCGCCGCATGCTCCACCTGAAGCACCGGTTGTCCACGCGGGGAGATGTCACAGGTCTTCCCCTGAACGAGGTTCGCAGACCCTTGAAGCTGTTCGCCTGAAACCCCGGTCCCCAGCTGTACCCCGCCGCCGCGCGTCCTGACGGACGTGTGCGCTGGCTTCCGGTTTCAGGAGTCGCTTCAACATGCCCTCGTCCTCCTCCGTGCGCGCGCACCGCGTCTGCTTTTCGTTCACCGATGCCATCCCCGTCCTCACCGACGTGGAGTTCCACCTCGCCTCCGGCTGGACGGGCCTCGTCGGCCCCAACGGCGCCGGCAAGTCCACCCTGCTGCGCCTGTTGTCCGGCGAGCTGAAGCCCACGTCCGGGCAGCTCCAGTTCGAACCGGACTCGCCGCTCGTGTGCCTGTGTCCGCAGGGCGTGGAGGCGCTCACGCCCGACATCACCGCCTTCGCGGACGCCTGGGACGCGCTGGCGCGCAGGCTCCAGGGCCAGCTGGGCCTGGACGTCACCGCGCTGGAGCGCTGGCCCACGCTGTCCCCGGGTGAACGTAAGCGCTGGCAGGTGGGCGCGGCGCTCGCCCGCGAGCCGGACGTGCTGCTGTTGGATGAACCCACCAACCACCTGGACGCGGAGGCGCGCGCCTGGCTGGTGGCCGCGCTGCGCCGCTTCCGGGGCGTGGGCGTCGTCGTGTCCCACGACCGCGAGCTCTTGGAGACGCTCACCCAGGCCACGCTGCGCGTGCACGGCGGCGAGGCGCACCTGTACCCGGGCGCCTACTCCGCCGCGAAGGGCCACTGGGAGGCGGAGCGCGAGTCGGAGGTCGCCGCCCACCAGCAGTCCAAGGCGGAGCGGGACCGCGCCGCGCAGCTGCTGGACAGCGCCCGGCGCGAGCACCAGGGCGCCACCCTGTCGCGCAGCACGTCGCGGCGGATGCGCAACAAGTACGACAGCGACGCGCGCGGCCTGGGGCCCTCCACGCTGGCGAGCTGGGCCGAGTCCCGCCTGGGCCACCAGGTCACCGTGAAGCGCCGCGAACTGGAGCGCGCCGAGGCCGCGGTGGGCACCTTCACCGTGGACAAGACGGTGGGGCGCTCCGTGTTCGTGGACTACGTGCGCTCGCCCAACCCGTGGCTCTTCACCTTCGACACACCGGGCCTGAAGGCCGGCGACGTGGAGGTGCTGGGCCCCACGCGCCTGGACGTGGACCGCGAGGCGCGCATCCGCATCGAGGGCCCCAACGGCGCCGGCAAGACGACGCTCCTGAAGGCCCTGCTGGAGCAGGCGCGCGTGCCTCGCGAGAAGCTCCTGTACCTGCCCCAGGACCTGGGCGCGGAGGAGACGCGCGCCCTGATCGACGCGGTGCGTGAGCTGCCTCCGGAGGAGCGCGGCCGGGTGATGTCCCTGGTGGCCGCGCTGGGGGTGGATCCGCACCGGCTGCTCGCGTCCGAACAGCCGTCACCCGGCGAGGCGCGCAAGCTGGCCATCGCGCGCGGCCTGGGCCAGCACGCCTGGGCCCTGGTGCTGGACGAACCCACCAACCACCTGGACCTGCCGTCCATCGAACGGCTGGAGGCGGCGCTGCACGACTACCCGGGCGCGCTGCTGCTCGTCACCCACGACGCACCCTTCGCCCGCTCCTGCACCACCACGCGGTGGCTGGTGGCGAACGGACGTGTGGAGGTGGAATGAGCCGCCTGACCGCCGGGATGGAGTGAAGACAGACCTCCCCGCGAAATAACGCTGAAACTTGTTTTTCGCGCCGGTGTTCCACTCCTAGAAAAGACCTGCAGTCCCGGTGGATGTCACACCGGGCCTGTATC
Source organism: Corallococcus sp. CA041A (assembly GCF_003612075.1). Taxonomy (NCBI): domain Bacteria; kingdom Pseudomonadati; phylum Myxococcota; class Myxococcia; order Myxococcales; family Myxococcaceae; genus Corallococcus; species Corallococcus sp. CA041A. The sequence goes on along the minus strand of NZ_RAWF01000195.1, from coordinate 11,657 downwards.
GTCTTCTCCCCCCATTCCAGGAGTCCGTATGTCTCGGCGTACGCCGCCATGGCGGCATTCGTGTCTCTTCATCACGGGCGCGCTCGCGCTCACCGGCTGTTCCAGCGGTTCCGCCCCGGAGGAAGCGCCTCCGCTGGAGCAGCAGGCCAGTGCGCTCGTTCCCGGACCGGACCTGCGCATCACGGAGCTGACGGCTCCGGACAGCGCGAAACCCGGCCAGCCCGTCACCGTCACCGCGAAGGTCTGCAACACCGGTGACCAGGCCGTGTACTCCAGCGCCATGCTGGAGGTGTACCTGTCCACCACGCCCACGCAGCAGGTGCCGGGGCCGGGGACGCAGCCGCCTCCCACCCAGCAACTCACCCAGGGCCAGACGGACGTGGGAACGGTGTACGCGGGCCAGTGCGTCAGCCGTTCGTTCAACATCTACGTCAGCCCTCCTTCGGGCTTCACGGGCAACGGCACCTACTACCTGGGGGCCAGCGTCGACACGCAGAACGCGGTGCCGGAGTCGGACGAGACGAACAATGGCTTCGTGAAGGGCCTGATGGGCGTGGGCAACCGACCGGACCTGGTCGTCACGCGGGTGGACGCACCGCCCAACCTGGCGCCGGGCCAGGCCTTCAGCGCGTCCGCGACGGTGTGCAACGTGGGCACGGAGTACAGCTCCGGCGGCTCCGTGGAGCTGTACCTGTCCTCGGTGAACGGGCTGACGCTGCCGCCGCTGTCCGGCCCGCCCCCCGTCCCCGTCACGCAGCTGATGGTCGGGAGCGCCCTCATGGGCAGCCTGGAGACGGGCCAGTGCCGCGCGGTGCCGCTCACCGGCTACGCCCAGAGGCCGCCCTCCGCGCCGCCGGGCACGCCTCTGTACCTGGGCGCCATCGCGGACCCGTCGCGGAGCGTGACGGAGCTGCGCGAGGACAACAACACGTTCGTGCAGGGACTGGTGGGCGTGGGCAATGGCCCGGACCTGTCCATTCGCTCCGTGACGGGGCCCGCGAGCGCGCGCCAGGGCGACTCCTTCCCCGCGACGGTGACGGTGTGCAACGAGGGCACCGCGTCTTCTCCCCAGGCCGACGTGAGGGTGTTCCTGTCCACGGTGCCGTCGCTGGCGGCCCCGGGAACGCAGCCCCGCCCCTTGACTGAATTCCCGGTGACGAGCTTCAGCGTGCCGGCGCTGGTGAGCGGCCAGTGCGCCACCCGCACGGTGCAGGGCCCCGCCAACCGCCCGCCCGCGAATCCCAGCGAGCAGCCCCTGTACCTGGGCGCCATCGTGGACCTGCCGCAGGGCGTGGTGGAGCTGCGCGAGGACAACAACACCCGCGCGGACACGCTGATGGGCATGGGCGCGCGGCCCGACCTCACTGTCGTCTCGCTGGACGCCCCCTCCAACGCGCCGTCCTACGGGCCGCTCGCGGTGTCCGCGAAGGTCTGCAACGTGGGCACGACGCGGTCCACCGACGTGCCGGTGGAGGTGTACGTCACGAATGAGCCCTCGCTGAGCGTCGTGTCCGGTCCGCCGCCCATGTCCCGCATGCCGGTGGGCACGGTCAACGTGCCGGCGCTGGAGCCCCTGGAGTGCGTCACGCGGCTGGTGAGCGGCTACTCCAACGTGCCGGGCGGGACGGCCATGCCGAACCCCGTGCTGTACGTGGGCGCCATCGTGGACCCGATGTCGTCTCTCCAGGAGCTGCGCGAGGACAACAACGTGTCTCCGCTGTCCCGCATCGGCCTGGGGTACGGCCCGGACCTCGTCGTGCGCACGCTGACGGCGCCCTCGAGCGTCAAGCCCGGCACCTCGCTGTCGACGGACGTGAAGGTCTGCAACGAGGGCACCCAGCCCTCGTCGGCTTCGACGGTGGGCCTCTTCCTGTCCACCACGGCCTCCGTGACGTCGTCCATGCAGTACCCGCCGTCACCGTCCCAGGTGATGGTGGGCACGGTGGAGGTGTCGTCGCTTTCGCAGGGCACCTGCGTGCTGTACCCGAAGACGGTGTACGCCGCCCTCCCCCCGGCGGCCACGCCCACGCAGCCGCTGTACCTGGTGGCCGTGGCGGACGTGAACCAGCAGCAGCTGGAGCTGCGCGAGGACAACAACACCCGCGTCGCCGGCACCCTCATCGTGGGCAATGGCCCGGACCTGGTGGTGACGGACGTCACCGGCCCCTCCAGCGCCATCCCGGGCGGCCCCCTCACCCTCAACGTCAAGGTCTGCAACGTGGGGACCGAGCCGGCGGGGCCCTCGTATGTGATGGGCGTCCTGGCCATGGAGGAGATGCAGTCCAGTCCGTACCTGCCTCCCGCGTCCTCGGAGTCCTATGTCGGGATGACCTCCGTGTCCTCGCTCGCCGTGGGCCAGTGCGTGACGACGGCCGTGAGCGGCTCCGCGTCCACGGTGCCCAACGCGGACCCCGCTTCCCCGCGCTACCTGGGAGCCCGCGTGGACATGTCCAATCAGGTGGTGGAGCTGCGCGAGGACAACAACACCCGCATGACGTCGCGGATCGTCGTGGGCAGCGGCCCGGACCTGGTCGTCCGCTCGGTGACGGCGCCCCCGGCCCTGCCGCAGTACGGCTCCTTCACCGCGCAGGTGCAGGTCTGCAACGAGGGCAACGTGTCCATGTACGGCTCCGTGCCGGTGGACCTGGTCATCACCACGGAGACGTCCCTCTACACGCCCGGACAGGGGCAGCCTCCGTTCACCCAGGTCCAGATCCCCGTGGGGGGCGCCATGGTGCCCGCGCTGTCCGTGGGCCAGTGCACCACGCTGTCGATCCAGAGCTCCGTGGTCCGCCCCTCCGCGGCCACCTCCGGACAGTCCCTGTACCTGGGTGCCCTCGTCGACGGGCCGAACTCGCTGCTGGAGCTGCGTGAGGACAACAACACCCTGACGCGGGCCACGCCCATCGGCCAGGCGCAGTAAAGGAATTCCTCCAAGAGGAAATCCCTATCATTTGAGATGGGATTCGCCGGCCGGAGGCCTTCATGTCTCCGGCCGGCGTTTGTCTTTTCTGGCGGGAGAATCTTCGTGGCTGGTTTGAATTTCATCGGCTCCGCGCCGTTGAGGAAATCCCTTGGATGTCCCCGCGACGTTGAACCGGGCCCGGCGGCCAGCGCGCGTGGAGGAGCCGCGGTTCGTTCCTGAGCTGCGGGCGGACAACAACACCTTCGTGAAGGGACTGGTGGGCCTGGGCAACGGCCCGGACCTGGTGGTCCGGTCGCTGAAGGCGGCGGCCAACGTCGCACCGGGGATGCACTTCCCCGTCGAGGCGACGGTATGCAACGTGGGAACGGCGGACCTGGGCGGCTCCGCCCGGCTGCAGCTGGCGCTGTCCTCGGAGAACGCGGTGGTCTTCCCGGCGCTCCCCGCGCCGTTCGACTCTCGGACCCAGGTCCCCGTGGGGAGCGCGGACGTGTCGGTCCTGTCCGCCGGCCAGTGCAAGACGCTGACGGTGGACGCCATCGCCTCCCGGCCCCAGGAGGCAGGGCCGCACCAGGCCCTGGCCCTGGGCGCGGTCATCGACGCGAACCGGACCGTGCCAGAGCTGCGTGAGGACAACAACGTCCTCACCCAGGGCCTGGTGGGCGTGGGCTTCGACGCGGACCTCGTCATCACGGACGTGAAGGCGCCCGCGAACCTGCGCGACGGCCAGCCCTTCACCGCGAGCTACACGGTCTGCAACGTGGGCCTCAGCCCCGCGTCCTCCACCGGCGTGGCGATGTACCTCTCCGTGGACGCGGCGCCGCCCGCGGTGGCCCCCTGGCAGTCCCAGGGTCCCCTCCCCGGGTACGCGTTCCTGGGACGGTCCTCCATCAACACGGACCTGACGCCGGGCCAGTGCACCACGCAGAGCGGGACGTTCCATGCCCTGCGCCCCATGGAGCTGGGGCCCCTGCCCCTGTCCTCCACGCTGAACCTGAGCGCGGTGATGGACGGCCCGCCCGACGCGCGCACGGACAACAACGGCTTCGCCGTGGGTCCCGTGGGCGTGGGCTTCGGCCCGGACCTCGTCGTCACCGAGCTCCAGGGGCCCGCCAGCGCGCGGCCCTGGAACACCTTCACCAGCACCGTGAAGGTCTGCAACGTGGGCACGCAGCCGACGCCCGGGACCTCGCAGGTGGCCGTCTACCTGGGTACGGGCAACACCCTGCCGGCACCCCTGGCGCAGAGCGGCTCGCCGCCGTCTCCCGACGGTACCGTGGCGCTCGTGGGCACGGTGAGCGTGCCGTCCCTGGGTGAAGGGGCCTGCGTCACGCAGAGCCTCACCGGACGGGCGACACGTCCGGAGCAGGCCACGCCGCTGCAGCCGCTGTACCTGGGCGCAGTCGTCGACCCGGGGGTGGCCCAGCAGGAGCTGCGCGAGGACAACAACACGTTCGTCGCGGGCCTGATGGGCGTGGGTGAGGCGCCCGACCTGGTCGTCACGGGGCTGACGTTCCCTGACACCGTCGCGCCGATGGAGCCGTTCACCGCCACCGCGCGCCTCTGCAACGCGGGCACGGAAGGCTCGAGCATCGTCCCGATGATGTTCGTGGTGTCCACGGAGGTGAACTGGACGCGGCCTCCACCGGGTACGCCGTTCCCTTCGATGGACCAGCACATGGCGGGCATGGCGAACGCTCCGTCGCTCCAGGCCGGCCAGTGCCAGGACGTGCCGGTGACGCTGCACGCGAACCGGCCGTGGAGTGCGCCCGTGCACGCGCCGCTGTACCTGAGCGCCGTCTTGGATCCGTTCCAGGACCCGCTGGACCTGCGCCGGGACAACAACGTGTCCCCGGGGCGGAGGCTGGGCGTGGGCACCGGGCCGGACCTGGTCATCACGTCGCTGACGGGCCCCGTGAGCGCGTTCGGTCCGCTCGACCTGGGTGTCACCGTCTGCAACCTGGGCGCCGAGGCCGCGCCTGGGACTCGGGTGACCCTGCACCTGCTGACAAAGCCCTCGCTGACGCTGCCGGCCCCGAACGTGCCCGTCCCACTGGAGGAGCTGCTGGGTGAAGCCACCCTTCCGCCCGTGGCGGCGCACGCCTGCGTCACGCAGACGGTGAACGCGTTCATCTCTGGAGCTGGCATCGGGATGCCGGGCACGCAGACGTTCTTCCTGGGCGCCAGCGTGGACCGCGCCCGGGATCTGCCGGAGGTGCGCGAGGACAACAACACGTTCGTCGGTCCGCGCATCGGCGTGGGGTTCGCCGCGGACGTCGTCATCACCGCCATGGGCGGGCCGGACCAGGTCCAGCCGTGGGCGGCGATGCAGGTGCCCGTCACCGTCTGCAACCAGGGAACGATGACCGCGCCGCCCCACACGGTGGACCTGCTGCTCTCCACGGTGGCCACGCTGCCGGCGTCCGCCGTCCAGGGTGAGCCCGTGGAGTCGCCCACGCTGTCGCGGCTGGGCTTCGTGCAGGTGCCGCCGCTGGCTGTCGGTGAGTGCGTCTCGGTGGAGGGCTCCGTCAACGCCGTCCCGCCGCAGGCGGCACAGCCGGGCGCGGCCCTCTACCTGGGGGCCTCCGCGAGGCTTTACGACTCCGAGCTGCGCAAGGACAACAACGGCTTCGTGCGCGGCACCCTCACCGTGAGCAACACGCCGTAACCGCGCTTCACGGCACGTAGGACAAGTGGACGTCGGCCGGGGTCTTCACGAACCCGGCCGGCGTTTGCCTTTTCCAGGCCACGCATCCAACACGCTGGGTTTGAAGCGCATTGGCTTTTCGCATGTCAGGGCATCCATTTAGTGTCGTCATGGCGCCAGACCTGGCCCGGCGGCCGGCGTCTGGTTGATTGCACATTCCCCCAAGGAGAACACATGCAACGGCTCTCGCCGTCATGGAGACACACGTGTCTGCTCATCGCGGGCACGCTCGTCATCACCGGCTGCGGAAGTGAAGGCGCGTCGTCGAGCGTGAAACCCGCTCGCGATCAAAGCCATTCCCTGGACCACGAAGCGGACCTGGTCATCACCGAGCTTCTCGCTCCTGACAGCGTTCGCGACGGGCATGACTTCACCGCCACCGTGAAGGTCTGCAACCAGGGCACCGCGGCCGCGTACCCTCAGAGCGGCGGCACGTTCCTGCAGCTGTACCTGTCCACGACCCCCACCCAGCAGGTGCCCGACCCCAACGCTCCACCCCCGACCCAGCAGGTCACCGTGGGCGAGAAGGACGTGGGGCCGCTGGAGCCCCACCAGTGCGTCACGCGCACCGTGACCGCCAACGCGCAGCTGCCCCCCGGGCAGCCCGGCACCGCCTTCTATCTGGGCGCCAGCATCGACACGGGGCAGTCCGTGACGGAGCTGGATGAGACGAACAACGGCTTCGTCCGCGGCCTGATGGGCGTGGGCCTGGGCCCGGACCTCGTGGTCTCCGAAGTGCACATGCCCGCGAGCGTCCGGCCGGGAACGCCCCTCCTCGCCGACGTGCGCGTCTGCAACGTGGGCACGGAGGAGTCGCCCTATTCCGAGGCGGAGCTCTACATCTCCACGCTGGACACCCTGAGCCTTCCCACGCCAGGCGCGCCGGTGGATGTCCAGGCGCCGATGGGCATCGTCCCCGTGCCGCCGCTGGAGGCGGGCCGCTGCTTCACGGTCCGGACGCAGGCGTTCCCGCAGAGTCCCCCGGCGGCCACCCAGCCCGGGCAGCCGCTGTACGTGGGCGCCATCATCGACCCGCGGCAGCAGCACCCCGAACTGCGCGAGGACAACAACACGCGCGTCGCGGGCCGGCTGAGCGTGGGCGACAAGGCCGACCTGGTGGTCACCGACATGACGGGGCCCACGAACATCGGCCCGGGGCACTCGTTCTCCGGATCCGTGACGGTGTGCAACGTGGGCACGGACCGGGCCATGGATGTACGCGCGGACGTGCTGCTGTCCACGGAGTCCCCGCTGCCTGCTTCGCAGCAGCCCGGCGCCCTGACGGAGTCCTTCGTCGGCCAGGCGCAGGCGCCGGGGTTGGATGCGGGACGGTGCGTCACGCTGCCGGTGTTCGGCGTCACATTCCCGCCCCCGGCCTTCCAGCATGGCGGTCCGCTGTACCTGGGCGCGCGCGTGGACGGGCTGCAGTACGTCCCGGAGCTGCGTGACGACAACAACACCTTCACGAAGGGCACCGTGCGCGAGGGCTATCGCCCCGACCTGGTGGTGCGGTCGCTGAAGGGCCCCACCAACCTCCCGGATTCCTATTCGTTCCCCGTCGAGGCGCAGGTCTGCAACGTGGGCACGGCCAACCTGTCTGGCTACGCCCACCTGGAGCTCTTCCTCTCCACGGAAGCCTCGGTGACGCTCGCGCCGTTGTATGGGCCCTACCCTACGCAGACCCAGGCCCCGGTGGGCGGAGCGGACGTGACCTACCTCCCCGCCGGCCAGTGCCAGACGGTGCAGGTGAACGCCTACCGCAACCTGCCCATGGAGGCGCAGCCGGGTCAGCCCCTGTACCTGGGCGCGGCCATCGACACGGTCCATAACGTCCAGGAGATGGACGAGGACAACAACACGTTCATCCAGGGACTGGTGGGCACGGGATCGGACGCGGACGTGGTGATCACCGACGTGCGCGCCCCCGCGGACCTCCAGGACGGCCAGCCCTTCAGCGCGACCTATACGGTCTGCAACCAGGGCACGGCCCCCGTGTATAGCTACGGGGTCTCGCTGTTCCTCTCCACGGAGACCGCGCCGCCCGTGTCGCGGCCGTATCCGGCGCCCCCCGTGTTCGCGGAGCTCCCGCGGGCCTACGCCTTCCAGGGCCGCGCCCAGGCCTACGCAATGCTGGCGGCCGGGCAGTGCACGACCCAGCGCTCCACGTTCCAGGCCTCGCGTCCGGTGGACTCGATGCTCTCGCCGTTCGAGCGGCCCCTGAACCTGAGCGCGGTCGTGGACATGCAGCAGTTCGAGCCGCGCGTGGACAACAACGGCTTCGCCGCGGGCATCGTCGGCGTGGGCAACGGGCCGGACCTCGTCATCACCGAGTTCCAGGGGCCCGCCAGCGTGCGGCCCGGGGAGACCTTCACCAGCAAGGTGAAGGTCTGCAACGTGGGCACGGGGCCGCTGAGTGGCGGCGCGCGCGTGGCGGTCTACTTGAGCGTGGACGACACGCTGCCGGCGCCGGATCCGCTGGCGTTCCCGCCCATGCCGATGGGCGGCCAGAGGTTCGTGGGTGACGCGTCCCTGCCGTCGCTGGGCGCGGGGGCCTGCACCACGCGGCAGATCTCCGGGTGGGCGGATGCACCGCCCGACGCGGTTCCGTTCCGCCCGCTGTACCTGGGGGCCGTCGTCAACCGGGAGGCGATGCCGCAGGAGCTGCGCTGGGACAACAACACCTACGTGGCGGGCGCCATTGGCGTGGGCTACGGGCCGGACCTGGTGGTCACCGCGGTGCAGGCACCCTCCACCGTCGCGCCCTGGGAGCCGTTCGCCGCCACCGTGCGCGTCTGCAACGTGGGCACCGACCCCGTGAACTCCACCGAGGTGGCGCTCGTCGTGTCCACGGAGGAGACCTGGAACCTGCCTCCGCCGGGCTCACCGCCGCCGTCCCCCAACGATCCCAACCAGTTCATGGCGGGGTACCTGAACGTCGCGCCGCTCGATGCCGGACAGTGCGTGAGCGCCATGGGGATGGTGTCCGTCGACCGGCCCTCGGGAGCGTCACCGGAGCAGCCCCTGTACCTGAGCGCCGTCGTGGATCCGTTCCAGGGCCGGACGGAGCTGCTCGAGGACAACAACGTCTTCGTGAAGGGGCGCCTGGGCGTGGGGTCGGGGGCCGACCTGATCATCACCGCGCTGACGGCGCCCGCCAGCATCCGGCACGGCCAGTCCTTCACCGCCACCGTCACCGTCTGCAACCAGGGCTCCCTGGCCTCGTGGGACAGCCTGCCGGTGACGCTGCAACTGCTGCCCCATCCCCAGCTGTCCCTGCCTCCGCAGGGCGGCGCGAACCAGGTGCCCCCCGATGAGTTCCTGGGCGAGCTCGTCATCCCCAATCTGGCCGGGCACACCTGCCTCACCCTGCCGGTGACCGGCAACTTCTACGGGTACACGAGCGCGGATCCGCTCACGTACTACGTGGGGGCCACCGTGGACCGGTACTGGATTGCCCCAGAGGTGCGTAAGGACAACAACACCTTCGTCGGGCCGCGCGTCGGCGTGGGGAACGCGCCGGACCTCGTCATCACCGCGATGGGCGGGCCGGAGAATCTCGAGCCTTATGGACAGGCCCAGGTCCCCGTCACCGTCTGCAACCAGGGCACTCAGCCCTCTTCCACCCAGACGGTGGAGTTCTTCCTCTCCACGTCGTCCACGCCGCCGGAGCTGACCTTCCCCGGTGGAGATCCGGCCTCCAGCGTGTCCCTGGCGGGAGCGGTGGAGATTCCGTCCCTCCCCGAGAACGCGTGCGTCACGCGCGAAGGCACCCTCAACGCCAATCCACCGGCGGATCCGGAAGCGCCCCTCTTCGTGGGGGCCTTCATTCGCGCAGGGTCTCCCAACGACGAACTGCGCACGGACAACAACGCCTTCGTGCGGGGCCGCATCGGCGTGGGGTACGGGCCGGACCTGGTCGTCACGGAAGTCACCGCGCCATTCGCCGTGCGCTGGGGCGAGATGTTCTCCACCACCGTGAAGGTCTGCAACCAGGGCACGCAGTCCTCGGGATGGAACAGCCAGGTGAAGATCCTCCTCTCCACCCAGCCCACCCTGGCGTTCCCGGACGAGATGCCGTCCTCCTCCACCCAGGTGACCCTGGGCGATGTGGACGTGGACTACCTGTCCGTGGGGCAATGCACGACGCGCCAGCTCTTCATCTCCGCAGACACGCTGCCCGGCTACCAGGGCTCCGGGCTGTTCTACCTGGGCGCGCTGGTGGACTCGCTGCGGTCGGTGACGGAGCTGCGCGAGGACAACAACGCCTTCGTCGAGAACTACCTCGCGGTGCTGCCGTAGCCGCATTCCGCCGTACGTAGGACATGCGGGCGTCGGCCAGGGCCTTCACGAGCCCCGGGCGGCGCCCGCCGCCGTTTCTCGCATGCCTCAGCGGGCGGTGCCGCTCCACTCGCGGTACCACGCCACCAGCCGGGCCACGCCCGCGTCCACGGACACGCGCGGACGGAAGCCCGTCTCCGCCTCCAGCCGCGAAGCATCCGCCCACGTGGAGACCATCTCCGCGGGTGCCGAGGGCACGGCCGTCACGCGGGCCTTCGCACCCCAGTGCCGCTCCAGCAGGCCCACGAAGTCCCCCAGCGCCACCGGCTCGCCGTGGCCCACGTTGAGCAGCCGGTGCGGCGGGCCCCCCGACGGCGGGCGGTCCAACACGCGCAGCACGGCCTCCGCCACGTCGTCCACGAAGGTGAAGTCGCGCCGCATGCGCCCGTCGCCGTGCAGCCGCAGGGGCTCACCCTTCGCCAGCGCGCGAAGGAAGAGCAGCGGCGCCATGTCCGGACGCCCCCACGGCCCGTACACCGTGAAGAAGCGCAGGCCGCTCGTGGGCAACCGGTGCAGGTGGCTGTACGCGTGCGCCATCAGCTCGTTGGCGCGCTTGGTGGCGCCGTAGAGGTTGAGCGGTTGATCCACCGGCGCGTCCTCGCGGAACGGAGCGGGCGTGGCCGCGCCGTACACGGAGCTGGAGGACGCGTAGACCAGGTGCTGGACGCGCGCCTCGCGGCAGGCCTCCAGCACGCGCACGAAGCCCGTCACGTTGGTGTCCGCGTACGCCGGAGCCTCCGCGTCCGGGGCCCGCACACCCACCCGCGCGGCCAGGTGCACCACGCCCTCCGGACGCGCGGCCGTGAACGCTTCACCCAGCCGGGCCGCATCGGTGATGTCCCCGGAGAGGAAGGTGAAGCCCTGCGCGCCGGACAGCCGCTGGAGGCGCGCGCGCCGCAGCGCCACGTCCCCAGGGGCCGCGTCCAGCGCGTCCAGGCCCACCACCGTGTCACCTCGGGAGAGGAGCCGCTCGCAGACGTGGGCGCCGATGAAGCCCGCCGCGCCCGTCACCAGGACCCGCATGCCCCCCTCGTCACGCGCGAAGGAAGGACGACCGCCGTCACGGCACCACCTGCACCGCGTCGATGACGGCCCGGCGCAGGAACGAGTTCCAGTCCGTCGCGGACTGGTAGGCGCTCACCACGGGCTGCGAGCGGAACGTGTCCGTCCAGAGCACCTGGCCGGTGGGGTCCACCATGCCCAGCCGCAGCACCACGTCCACCCGGCCCAGCACCGTCGCGCCGGACACGTCCAGCCAGTCCAGGATGACCACCACCGCGGCCTCGGCCTTGTTCTGCTGGACGAAGGAGGACACCTCGTCCGTGAGCGGCACCGGGGCCTGGGACTGGCGCGTGGCCACGACCTCGAAGCCGCGCGAGAGGAGCTCCGCCTCCGTCTGGCGGGCCAGCACCGTGCGCGGGTTGCTCTCCCCGATGATGTCCTGGCGGAACGTGCCCGTGGGCAGCACGTCCACGCGCGAGCCCGCCACCACCACCACCTTGCGGATGCTCCCCTCCGGGCGCACCTGCCGTGCGGCGCAGGCCGGAAGGACGAGGGACACGAGCAGCAGCGGGAGGAGTCGTGCGGGGCGCATGCCGTCACGCTAGGCCACAAGCGGCGGGGCCTCCACCCCGACCGCACCCGCCTACCCCTCAATCGAACAGCCCCTGCAGGTAGAAGTCCCCGTCC